>NZ_CP046619.1:3000000-3222608 GCF_009755725.1 Diaminobutyricimonas sp. LJ205
GCGCGCCGAGATCTGCATAAGGCCACCTTACGCAGATTGGCCTCTTGATCAAGGGCCAGTTTTCTAATTGGATTGCCAACATGTCTCCACAGCTCGTCATGGCCCGCCGAATCACCCAATTGGCCGTCGGCCTGTTCTTCTACGGGTTCGGCATCGCGTTGATGCTGCGCGCGGGCATCGGTCTGGCTCCCTGGGACGTGCTCACTCAGGGCATCCAGCGGCAGACCGGGTTGAGCTTCGGGCTCATTATCGTGCTCACCAGCATGGTCGTGCTGCTGCTCTGGATTCCGATCAAGCAACGGGTCGGCATCGGCACCGTCGCCAACGCCCTGCTGATCGGGCCGTTCGCCGACGTCGGCCTGATGCTCGTTCCGCAGCAGCAGACCGAGTGGTGGGCCCAGGCGCTGGTCTTCAGCGCGGGCCTGGTGATGGTCGGCATCGCCACCGGACTGTACATCGGTGCCCGGTTCGGTCCCGGTCCGCGAGACGGACTGATGACCGGCCTGGTGGCGAGGACCGGCTGGCCGATCTGGGTGGTGCGCACCGGCATCGAGATCACGGTGCTCGCCATCGGCTGGCTGCTCGGTGGAACGGTGGGCATCGGCACGGTCGCCTTCGCCCTGCTGATCGGGCCGCTCGCAGGCATCTTCATCCCGCGGCTCACCGTGCCGGAGCCGAGGCGGCGCGAACTCGAGGTCGTCGAGGTCGCCTGACCGGCGCAAGTCACCCGCCAGAACCACCGAGGGGTCGCAAACTGCTCCACCGCGGAATGCGGACGGCGCAGACTGCGACCCCTCGGCGCAGTTCCACTAAAGGTGGCGGTCGGCGTAGACCTTCATCGCGTCGCGAACGAAGGCCGCGCCATCCGTACCGCCGTAGTTCGCCGCGAAGCGATCGTCGGCGACGTACATCTCGCCCAGTCCGGTGAAGTACTCCTTCGTCGGACCGGCCGCTCCTCCGCCCGGCGTGCCCGGAATCCCGCGCAGCCACTCGAAGTGCCGCTGGGCGAGCGCTTGCGCCTCATCACTGTCGGGCGCGATCCCGCGCTGCGATGCGGCAATCCAGTCTTCGCCGAGCCGTTTCGCGAGCTGCTGCCATTCCGCCTTCTCGGTGGCGCTGAGCGACCGCCACCAGCGATCACTCGACGCGTAGGCGTCCTTGCCCCACCGCTGCTCGACCTCCTCCTTGTACTGGGTGTGGTCGAAGCCATCGAACATCTCTTCTGCCATCAGTTGTCCTCCTCCTTCGAGTTTTTCGATCGTGGTGCTCACACTCGCGATCTGCCGATCGATGCGCTGCTTCTCTTGTTCGAGCAAGCGCAGGTGCGACTCGAGCGCCGCAGTGTTGCTCTGCTGGCCGTCCAGGACCTCGCCGATCGCCGGCAGCCCGAGCCCGAGATCGCGCAGCAGCAGGATCCGCTGCAGCCGGGTGAGCGCGTCCGCGTCGTAGTAGCGGTAGCCGTTGCCCGCGGTGCGGGTCGGTCGCAGCAGCCCGACGTCGTCGTAATGACGCAGCGTGCGGCTGGTCGTCCCGACCAGCCGGGCGACGTCCTGAATGCTCCACTCGAGTGCCATGACTCCACGGTAGAGATTGACGTAGCGTCAATGTCAAGCCGGATTCTGACGCGCGCTTCAGGGGTTTCCCTGACTGATCCCTGAAGAGGGTTGTGGCCGCGACACTCGCGATATATCTTGATTTCAATCAGACGCGATATATCGCGAACTCGGATGCCTCGGGCATCCCCACAACTCAGGAGAATCAGATGGCGCACGAACAGTGGCTCGTCGATGGCCCCAAGGTCATCGACATTGAATCCATCAGCAAGCTCAAGGTCTCACTGGTCGCCGGCCAGGTCGACATCGTCGGCCACGACGAGCCAGGCACCCGGGTCGAGGTGCACTCGGTCAGCGGCCGCGACCTCAAGGTCTCGATCGAGGGCGACACGCTCGAGATCGACCACCCGCAACTGAGCTGGGAGAACTTCCTCGACGCGTTCAAGGCGTACAGCGGTCGCGCCAGGGCCGAAGTCAGCATCATGGTGCCGCGCCACGTCGCCCTGAAGTTCGGTGTGGTCTCGGCCTCCGCCCTGATCAGCGGGCTGACCGCGGATGCCTCGATCAGCACGGTCTCGGGCGACGTCGTCGTCGACTCGGTCGCCGCCAACCTGAACCTGAACTCGGTGAGCGGCGAACTCGCCGTGCGCAACCACACCGGCAACATCGCGGTGCACACCGTCGCAGGCGACGTCACCGCGACCGGCCGGATCGACAAGTTCTCGAGCGACGGCGTGAGCGGGGACGTGTTCCTCGACGTGGCGGGCAACCCCGACGACATCCGCGTGAACACGGTGAGCGGCGCGGTGACCACCCGGCTGGAACCTGGTGTTCCCGCGCAGTACAAGATCAGCACCATCAGCGGCAAGCTGCAGCTCGACGACTCCTCAATCAGCGGCGTGCGCGGCAGCTACACCGGCAAGTACGGTTCACTCGACGGCAGCTGGCTGGAGTTCAAGGCCAACACGGTGTCGGGCAACGTGAGCGTGCTGCACGCGGTGAGCGTATGACCCCGGTATTCGGGCACGGCCATCTGCGGCTGTACCTGCTCAGCCTGCTCGCCGAGCGACCGCAGCACGGGTACGAGCTGATCCAATCGCTCGAGGAGCGCTTCGGCGGCACGTACACGCCGAGCGCCGGCACGATCTACCCGCGCCTCGCCAAGCTCGAGGAGGAGGGCCTGGTCACCAAGAGCGCGGACGGCCGCAAGACCGTCTATGAGATCACGGATGCCGGACGCGCCGAGGTCACCGCCCGGGCCAGCGAGCTCGACGGCATCGAGAACGAACTGACCGATTCGGTGCGTCGGCTGGCCGACGAGGTGCGCTCGTCGGTTGGTGAGGCGATGAAGTCGCTGCGTGCCGACTTGGCGTCGGCAGCCCGCGAGGCCCGCACGGCCAGTTCCGGTGCGGTGAAGACGACGCAGCTCGGTGCGCGTGAGCGCCTGCGTGACGCCGAGATCCTGCTGGCGGAGTTCCGGCACGAGGTGCGCTCGGAGTTGCGTCTTCGCGCGGCTAAGGGAGAACTGCCGGCCGAGACCGTCGAGTCCCTTCGCGCCCAGCTCGACGCCGTGCGCCGCTCGCTCTGACCGGCTACCGGAAGGCGACCGGAACGTACAGGTCCTGTACCCGGTCGCCGGCGGCGGTGTGGTCGTTGCGGGTGAAGATGCCGCAGTCCTGCTCGCGGCAGTCGATGCCTTCGCCGACCGGCGCCGGCACTTCCAGGTATGCGGTGAACGTGCCCGACGCAGCGTCGTCGTAGGAGCGCGCGCCGAACAGTCGCCACGCCCAGTCGTCGTTGATCCAGTTGCTGGGCGCGAACTGCACGCTGCCCTCTTCGAAGCTTTCGCCTTCCTCGGTGGACGGCACGCCGCCGAGGCAAGGCCCGGGCTTGCCGCCCGGCTCCGGGATCACGCAGATCGCCACGTAGATGCCGCGCGACGCGTCAAAGCCGCTGCCGCTGACGACCAGCCGATCCCCCGCGGCGAGCGCCGAAGTATCGACCGGCCCGCCGGGTTCTGCCGACATCACCTCAATGCTGCGGTCGCGGCCGTCTTCGCCCTCACCGGTCGCGGCGGTCGGCCAGTCCTCGGTGAACGGCTGCTGCCCGGACGCCCCGGCGTTCTGGTGCGTGAGGATCGGCACGGCGATGACCGCAATCACGATCAGGAGGGCCGCAACAATGGCCCCGGCAACCAACCACGGCCAGCGACGCCGACGAGGCTGCTTCATATCTCAAGTCTAAGAGCCCACTAGAGTCGGGTTCCGTGCCGCTGACCCTGCTTGCCGTCTTCCTCGGCGGCACCGCGGGCACCGGCCTCCGGTTCGGCGTCGACATCCTGCTCCCCGCCACCAGCGGATTTTCCGTTGCCACCCTCGCCATCAACCTGCTGGGTTCATTCGCGCTCGGAGTTCTCGTCGGCCGGGTCTGGCCGGTGGTGCCGCACTGGCTGCGCGCGGCCCTCGGCCCCGGCTTTCTCGGCGGCTTCACCACGTTCTCGGCGGTGACGCTCGCGGCGATCACACTGCCGCCGCCCATCGCGGTTGCCTATCTGGCGGCTTCCTTCCTCGGCGGGTTCGCTGCCGCACTGGCCGGACTGCGCCTCGGCCATGCCCGCCGCAGTGCCGACGAGATCGGACCCGAGCAGTGATCGCTCTTGCCGTCATGGTCGCGGGCGGCATCGGGGCGGTGCTGCGCTACCTGGCCACGCTGCTGCTTCCGCTGCCGTGGGGCGTGTTCGCCGTGAATGTGGCCGGCTCTGCGAGCGCCGGCGCGGTGCTGGCATTGTCGGATGTCGCGGCCTGGGACGCCGGCATTCAGCAGATCCTCCTCACCGGCTTCTGCGGAGGCCTGACCACTTTCAGCACCTTCGCTGTGGAGACCGTCGAGCTGGCCCGCGACGGCCGCTGGCGAACGGCCGTCGGCAGCGCCGCAGCCCATCTGATCGTCGGCGTGGCGGCGGCCGCCGCGGGGTGGTCCCTGATCGTTACTTTCACCTGATCAGAGGCCATTGACAACCGCCGCAAACGGCGTAACGTCGCCGCTCGTGACATCTGAGAGCCGCTCTCCGAAGCGGTGGATCATCGGCGACCCGCTGCCATCACATCACCTGGACGCGCAACTGCTGCCGAAGCACCTGGCGCTGCCGATCTTCGCCAGCGACCCGCTCTCGTCGGTCGCCTACGCCCCGCAGGAACTGCTGCTGATCCTCAGTCTCGGCGGGGTGGCCTTCCTCGCATTCGCGCCCTGGGTCGCCCTCGCCGTGATCGTTCTGCTCGCCACGATCGTCGTGAGCTACCGGAGGCTGATCAAGGCGTACCCGGGTGGCGGCGGCGACTACGAGGTCGCCTACAAGAACCTGGGTGAGAAGCCGGCGCTGGTCGTGGCATCCGCGTTGCTCGTGGATTACATCCTCACGGTCGCCGTCAGCGTCGCGAGCGGCGTCGACAACATCATCTCCGCGCTGCCGGTGCTGCACGACGCCCGCATCGAGCTGGCGGTCGGCTTCGTCATCCTGCTCGCCGCCATGAATCTCCGGGGCGTGCGCGAGTCCGGCCGCGCCTTCGCGTTGCCGACCTACGTGTTCATCGGCAGCCTGGGCCTGCTGGTAGTCACCGGCCTGGTCCGCACCGTCATGGGGGATTCGCCCGTTGCCGAATCGGCGCAGTTCGCCGTGCAGGCTGAGGAGCTCACCCAGGCGGCCGCCATCCTCCTGCTGTTGCGCGCATTTGCCAGCGGATGCTCCGCCCTGACCGGTGTGGAAGCGATCTCGAACGGGGTTCCGGCCTTCCGGCGACCGAAGATCAGGAATGCCCAGCAGACCCTCGTGCTGATGGGCGGCATCGCGATCACCCTGTTCGCCGGTGTCACCGCGCTCGCCCTGATCAGCGGGGTGCACTACGTCGAGAATGCCTGCCATCTGATCAGCTGGGGCGACTGCGCCACGCATCCGCAACGCAGCGTCATCGCGCAACTGGCCGCCGCGGTGTTCGGCGACAACAGCGCGCTGTTCTTCCTGGTCCAGGCTGCCACCGCTGCGGTGCTGCTGCTCGCCGCGAATACCGCGTTCAACGGTTTCCCGCTGCTCAGCTCGGTGCTCGCACGTGACCTTTATGCGCCGAAAGCCCTGCAAACCCGAGGCGACCGACTGGTGTTGTCGAACGGGGTGGTGGTGCTCGCGCTCGCGGCGATCCTGCTGCTGCTGGTGTACCGGGCGAACCTCACCCAGCTCATCCAGCTCTACATCATCGGCGTCTTCGTGAGCTTCACGCTCGGGCAGTCCGGAATGGTGCGGCACTGGATCCGGATGCTGCGAGCCCCACGCCGGCGCAAGGAGGCGGTCAGCGGCCTGATCATCAACGGTTTCGGTGCCGCGATGACCGCGTCGGTGCTGGTCATCGTCACGATCACCAAGTTCACCCACGGTGCCTGGCTGGTCTTCGTGATCATGCCGGCGCTGTTCGCGCTGATGCTCGGCACGAACCGCTACTACCGCAAGGTCGAGCAGCAGATCACCGTCGATGACAGCACCGTCTATGGTTCCCAGGGCGACCACGCCATCGTCCTGGTCGGCCGGATGCAGCAGCCCACGCTGAAAGCGCTGGACTACGCGATCGCCGCCCGCCACGACAGCCTCGAGGCGGTGCACATCGCGATCGACGATGACGCCGCCGCTGAGCTGGAGCGGGCATGGGAGCGGCAGCACATCGAGGTGCCGCTGCGGATCGTGGCATCCCCGTACCGCGACATCAGCCAGCCGCTGATCGACTACATCCGCCGGCACCGGGAGGAGCACGGCTCGGAAGTGGTGACCGTGTACCTGCCGCAGTACATCGTCGGGCATTGGTGGGAGAACCTGCTGCACAACCACAAGGCCCGGCGCATCCGGCAGAAGCTGATGCTGTTCCCCGGCGTCACGGTGGCCCTGGTGCCGTGGCTGCTGGACTCGTCGAAGGCGCTGTTCCAGCGGCAACCGCGCCCGATGCCGGGGCAGGACCGCCGCGGCGAGCCGCGCCGGCCGGTGGTGCGCAAACAGTTGGCGCCGGCTAAACGGCGTCGCCGGTCCTAGGGCTGGTGACCCTCGGCGTCGCGTCGTTCGATCTCGGCAGCGCGCCGCTCGATTTCGAAGCGCATGCGCTCCTCGCGGAGCCGCTTTCGTGCCGGCGGCAGCACGACGGTGGCGACGATCACGCCGAGCACCAGCACGAGGACGCCGAACACGATCGGCACGAAGACCAGCAGCGCGGTGCCGAGATCAGTCACGAGGACAACCTCGACAGGGTGGCGACGACCTGGCGGGCGATCGCCCGGCCGGCACGGTTCGCGCCGATGGTCGACGCGGTCGGTCCGTAGCCGGCGAAGAAGATGCGCGGATCCTTCCACGAGGTGTGCTTGCCGACGGTGATGCCGCCGGCCTTCTCCCGCAGCCGCAGCGGCGCCAGGTGGCGCAACTCGGGACGGAAGCCGGTCGCCCAGATGATGACGTCCGCGGGGGTGAAGGAGTTGTCGGCGAAGCGCACGCCGTCCGGTTCGATGTGGGTGAACATCGGATGCTGCGTCAGCAAGCCGCGGTCGATGGCCGCCTGGATGCGACGGGTCCGAGCGACCCCGGTGCCGCTGACGATGCTCGGCAGCGCCCGGCCCTCACGGGCTGCTTCGTCCTGCATCGCCTCGGCCGCGCGACCGCCCTCGATCGGCAGTTCCTGCTCGTGCAGCCACTCCACCGGGCGGCGGCTGACCCAGGTCACCGAGGCGGCGACATCCTCGAGTTCCATCAGGAAGCCGATCGCGCTGGTACCGCCGCCGACGATGACGACGTTCTGGCCGGCGAAGTCGCCTGCGCCGGAGTAGTCAGAGGTGTGCAACTGGCGGCCGCCGAAACCGTTCAGTCCGGGGTACCAGGGAATGAACGGCGACCCCCAGGTGCCGGTGGCGTTCACGACCACCCGGGTGATCAGTCGCTGCTTCCCAGCCGGCGCGGTGAAGTCGACGGCCAGCTCGACTCCATCGTTCTCGACCCGGGTCACGCTCGCGGGCCGGATCACCGGCAACTCGAAGTGCTGCTCGTATCGCGCGTAGTAGTCGGCGACGACGTCTTTCGCTGGCAGCGTACGGTCGGCGGTTTCAAAACTCACGCCGAGGTCAGCCATCCCGGGCAGGTCGTGCACCTTATGCGCGGAACCGAGCCGAAGCGAGTCCCAGCGGAACTGCCAGGCACCACCGGTGGCGGGTCCGCGATCAAGCATCAGAAAGTCGGTACCGGGCTCAAGGCCGAGCCTGCGCAGGTAGTACCCGACCGCCAGACCCGCCTGACCGGCACCGATTACGATAACCTCAGTGTCGTAGCGGGCAGACTTCACCCGGACAACGTTACCTTCGCGCGGTTGCCTCACGCCGCAGCTTCGGAGCGCCCGCATGGTAAACTCTTCGCTAGATTTCTAGTCCCTGTTCGCCGTTTGATTCATAAGGGGGTCACGCATGGGGCGCGGCCGTCAGAAGGCAAAGCACACCAAGGTTGCCCGGGAGCTGAAGTACTTCAGCCCGGACACGAACTATGGTGCCCTCGAGAAGGAGCTAGCCGGCAATCCGCGTCTTGAGGAGGACCTCGAGAAGTGGCCGGAATACACCGCATACGAAGACAAGTACGGCGACGAGGACGAGTCCAACATCGCCTGACCTGTCGTTCGAATGCGAGCGCCGGTGAAGCCGGCGCTCTAGTTCTCTTCGGTGGGTGAGTTCACGCCGCTCAATCGTGTTGATTGAGCGGCGTTACTTCGTGCCTCCGCGTCAGTTCGCGTAGGCCGAGACCAGGCGAACCGCTCCGCCGTCCACGCCCTTGGCGCCCTGCTCGAATCCGGCGAGCTCGCGCTCTTCGGTGCTCACCGTGCCGGCGACCCAGGCCGGGATGCCGCGGGCTTCCGACGCGCGGATGACCGAGGCGGCGGCATCCTGCGCCACAACCGCGAACATGCCGATGCCGAGGTTCCAGGTGCCCTCAGTGTCGTTCAGCTGCAGCCCGCCCCAGTCCGCGAGCACGCGGAACACCGGCAGCGGCGACCAGGTGGAGCGGTCGATCTCCGCCCAGGAGCCGACCGGCAGCACGCGCGCAAGGTTGGCGGCGATGCCGCCGCCGGTGACGTGGCTGAGCGCGTGGATCGCGCCGGGCTGCTCATCCAGGATGCCGAGCAGCGGCGACGTGTAAAGGCGGGTCGGTTCGAGCAGCACCTCGCCGATTGCGCCACCGAGGTCGTCGGAGTGGTCGCTGTAACCCAGGTCGCGGCTGGCGAGGATGTGCCGCACCAGCGAGTATCCGTTGGAGTGCAGTCCGCTCGCGGCGAGGGCGACGATCACGTCGCCGTGCTGCACGCGATCCGGGCCCAGCATGGCGTCAGCTTCGACCACGCCGACAGCGGCTCCCGCGACGTCGTAATCGTCCGGGCCGAGCAGGCCGGGGTGCTCGGCGGTCTCACCGCCGACCAGTGAGGTGCCGGTCGCCTCGCAGGCTTCGGCGATGCCGCGCACGATCGTGGCGATCCGCTCGGGGACAACTTTGCCGCAGGCGATGTAGTCGGTCATGAACAGCGGCTTCGCGCCCACCACGACGATGTCGTCGACGACCATGCCGACGAGATCCTGACCGATCGTGTCGTGCTTGTCGAGCGACTGGGCGATCGCAACCTTGGTGCCGACGCCGTCGGTCGAAGTGGCGAGCAACGGGCGACGGTACGAGGTGAGGAAGCCGACGTCGTAGAGGCCGGCGAAGCCGCCGACCCCGCCGAGCACGTTCGCGGTGTGGGTCTTCGCCACCGCGGCTTTCATCAATTCGACGGCGAGGTCACCTGCCGCGGTATCGACTCCGGCCTGTTGGTACGCGTTGGCGGTGTTGTCGGTCACCCATTAAGCGTACCGGGGGGCAAGCTCCCCAAACGGCATCCGAAATGCCACCCAGCGAGGTGTGCGAGACTTTATTGGCGCCGGATCCCGGGCGCTCTGCCCTATCTTCTGGAGCCTGCCTAAAGCATGTGCGGCATTGTCGGCATCGTCTCGTCCCATCCCGTCAACCAGCTCGTTTACGACAGCCTTTCGCTGCTGCAACACCGTGGCCAGGACTCGACCGGGATCGCGACCGCAGAGGGCAGCATCCTGCACATCCAGAAAGCCAAGGGGCAGGTGCGCGAGGCGTACCGCACCCGCGACATGCGCAGCCTGCTCGGCACGATGGGCCTCGGCCACGTGCGTTACGCGACGCGTGGCATCGCCTCGTCCGAGGAGGAGGCCCAGCCGTTCTATGTCAACGCGCCGTACGGCATCATCCTCGTGCACAACGGCAACCTGACGAACACGCGGGAGCTGACCCGCGACCTCTTCACGAACGACCGGCGGCATCTGAACACGTCCTCGGACACCGAATTGCTGGTGAACGTGCTCGCGCATGAACTGCAGCAGGAGGTGTCCGGCCTCGACCTCGACCCCGACCAGGTGTTCAACGCGGTTTCCCGCGTGCACGAGCGGGTCGAGGGTTCCTATGCGGCGATAGCGCTGATCGCCGGCCACGGAATGCTCGCCTTCCGTGACCCGTTCGGTATCCGCCCGCTGATCCTCGGCGTTCGGCACGTCGACGGCGAACCCGACGAATGGGTCGTCGCCAGTGAGTCGCTGGTGCTCGAGGCCGGCGGCTACGAGATCGTGCGCGACGTGGCGCCCGGCGAGGCGGTCTTCATCAGCCGCGATGGCCGGATGGAGTCCCGCCAGTGCGCGCAGAACCCGCGGTTGATCCCCTGCTCGTTCGAGTACGTCTACCTCGCCAGGCCCGACTCGATCATGAACGGCATCTCGGTCTACGAGGCACGCCTGCGCCTCGGCGAACGGCTGGCGGACACCATCGCCGCGCACGCCTCGCTGGGCGACATCGACGTGGTGATGCCGATTCCGGACTCGTCGCGGCCGGCCGCGATGCAGGTGGCCCGCAAGCTCGGCATCGAGTACCGCGAGGGCTTCTACAAGAACCGCTACGTCGGCCGGACCTTCATCATGCCGGGACAAGCGGAGCGCTCCCGCTCGGTGCGTCAGAAGCTGAACGCCATGAGCTCGGAATTCAAGGGCAAGAACGTGCTCATCGTCGACGACTCGATCGTCCGCGGCACGACGTCGAAACAGATCGTCGAGATGGCCCGCGCTGCTGGGGCGAACAAGGTCACCTTCACCTCCGCCGCCCCGCCGGTGCGCTACCCGCACGTGTACGGCATCAACATGCCGTCGCGGAACGAGCTCGTCGCCCACGGCCGGAAGATCCCGGAGATCGCCACCCTGCTCGGCGCTGACCGGATGATCTACCAGGAGGTCGCCGACATGCAAAGCGCCATCATCGAGGGCTCGGATGTCACATCGCTCGAGATGAGCTGCTTCACCGGTGAGTACGTGACCGGCACCGTCAGCGACGAGTACCTCGCTTGGGTTGAGGCGAATCAGCTGAGCTGAGACCCGGGTGAGCTCGGCTGGGTTAGCTTGGCTACGGCTCGATCTCGCCTTCGACCTCTTCGGGCACGGCGTCGGCGTGTGAGCGTTCCGCGGCAATCACCCGGGCCCGCCGCGTCGACACCCGGTCGATGAAGAGCGCGACGAGCGCCCCGATCAAGACGCCGGCAGGGACGCCGAAGATCATCAGGTAACCGACGAGCACCCCAAAGCCGATGTTCGGGTCGGTGGGGTACAGAGACGCGATGATCAACGTGGCGATCGCGCCCAGCGCACCGCCGATGATGAGGAACGTCGGGATCTTGGGTGCGCGGCGCACCCGCACCTCATCGGTGCCTTCGACGGTCTCGCGCTCGTTCATCACCCAACCATTGTCGCGCATCGTCGCCGAGCGAATGCCGTTCGACTCAGGTCAGCGAATCACTCAGCGGTCGCCGACCGGCAGCACCGGAAGCACGTCGATGAGATCCGCGCGCGAGCCCGAGGCGCTGACGCGGGCAGCGGCGAGCGCGTCAGTCCAGGCCAGCGAACCCGTGGCGAGACCGAGCCAGGTGGAGGCATCCATCTCCACAACGTTCGGCGGCGTGCCGCGGGTGTGCCGGGGCCCCTCGATCGCCTGCACCGCCCCGAATGGCGGCACGCGGACCTCGACCGAGTTGCCGGGCGCCTGCTCGGCGAGCAACTGCAGCAGATAGCGCACTGCCAGCGCCATTGCCTCCCGGTCGTCGTCGCCCTCGAGTGCCTTGTGCACGGCCGCTACTCCGACGATCTCAACGATCTTCGTCTTGCTCACGCTTCCACGGTACCTGCCCAGATTGGTGGCTGAGACGCCCGGTACGCTGACGAGGTGAAGATTCTCGTGCTTGGATCCGGTGCCCGCGAACACGCCATTGTCAGTGCGTTGCTCAGTGAAGAAGCCGGCCACGAGATCACCGCCGCCCCAGGCAACGCGGGCATCGCCGCGGATGTTCCGGTCGTCGCCCTCGACCCGACGAACGGCGCGATCGTCTCCGAGTACGCGCTCGAGAACGACATCGAGCTCGTCATCATCGGACCGGAGGCGCCGCTGGTGGCCGGGGTCGCCGACGACCTGCGCGGCCGCGGCATCCCGGTATTCGGACCTGGCAAGGCCGCCGCACGGCTCGAGGGGTCCAAGACGTTCGCGAAGCACATCATGGAGACGGCCGGGGTGCCCACCGGCCGCGCCGACCGCGCCGGCACCCTGGATGAGGCGGTGGCACTGCTCGACGGCTTCGGCGCACCGTACGTGGTCAAGGCTGACGGACTCGCCGCCGGCAAGGGCGTCATCGTCACCGATGACCGGGCCGCGGCGGTCGCGCACGCTGAGCACTACCTGCAGCAGGGCTCGATTCTGATCGAAGAGTTCCTCGAGGGGCAGGAAGTGTCGCTGTTCCTGCTCAGCGACGGGCACACCGTGCTGCCACTGTCTCCCGCGCAGGACTACAAGCGCATCGGCGACGGCGACACCGGCCCGAACACGGGCGGGATGGGCGCCTACTCGCCACTGCCGTGGCTGCCCGACACCTTCGTCGACGAGGTGATCGAGACGGTCGCGCTGCCGACCGTGCGGCAGTTGGCGGCCGAGCAGACTCCGTTCATCGGCCTGCTCTACTGCGGCCTCATCATCACCCCGAACGGTCTGCGGGTGATCGAATTCAATGCCCGCTTCGGCGATCCGGAGACCCAGGTCGTGCTGCCCCGGCTGATCACCCCGCTCAGCGGGCTGCTGCTGGCGGCGGCGACTGGCCGGTTGAGCGAACGGGAGCGTCCGGAGTTCCGACCCGAGGTCGCGGTCACCGTCGTGCTCGCCAGCGAGGGTTACCCGGAGTCTCCGATCACCGGTCGTGCGATCAGCGGCCTGGAACGACTCGAGGGTGTGACCGTCGCGCACGCGGCAACCGCCGCCACCGACGATGGCTTCATTGCCACCGGCGGACGCGTGCTCAGCGTCGTTGCACTCGCCTCCGATTTCGCCGAGGCGCGGGCACGGGTCTACCGCGAGCTCGGCAAGCTGTCGCTCGAAGGCGGCCAGTATCGCACCGACATTGCCGCGCGGGTCGCCGAATGAGCGTCGAGCTGCCGGGCTGGGAGCACCGGTATTCCGGCAAGGTCCGCGACCTGTACGCACCGGTGGACGGTTCGACCGACCGAATGCTCGTCGTCGCCTCCGACCGCGTCAGCGCCTTCGACCACGTGCTCGAGCCGGGCATCCCTGGCAAGGGAGCGCTGCTGACGAAACTCACCCTGTGGTGGTTCCAGCAGCTCCGGGACATCCCGAATCACCTGCTCGAGGGCGGCGAGGCGACCGGCGCCGCGCTCGGCGGCGGCTCGATCAATGAAAGCGGCTCCGTCGGCCTCGTCGGATCTCCCAGCGATGTCCCCGAGACGGTGGCCGACCGCGCCATGCTCGTGAAGGCGCTGGACATGTTCCCGGTCGAGTGCGTGGTGCGCGGTTACCTCTCCGGCAGCGGCTGGGTCGAGTATCAGCAGTCCCAGAGTGTCTGCGGAATCGCCCTTCCGGCCGGGCTGCAGGATGGCGACCGCCTGCCCGAGCCGATCTACACGCCCGCCTGGAAAGCGCCGATGGGCGAGCACGACGAGAACATCACCTTCGAGCGCACTGTTGAGTTAGTGGGGGCGGATGTCGCAACCTCCCTTCGTGACCTGTCGCTGGAGATCTTCAGCCGAGCCTCTGACATCGCCCTCGCCCGCGGGGTGATCCTGGCCGACACCAAGTTCGAGTTCGGCGCCGACGCCGACGGCGTGATCACCCTCGGCGACGAGGTGCTCACCTCGGACAGCAGCCGCTACTGGGACGCCGGGCTGTACGCCACCGGAGATCGCACCGCGAGCTTCGACAAGCAGATCGTCCGCGACTGGCTTTCGAACAACTGGGACCGGACCGGCACCCCGCCGACCCTGCCTCAGGAGATCGTCGAGCGCACCGCTCACCGCTACCGTGAACTGATCGACCGACTGACAGGAGTCTGACGTGCCCGAGATTCGCGAAGTATCGTACGAGCACGCCGACAGCACGATGTTGCGTGCTGCCCAGAAAGCGGAGCTGGCCGCACGCTACGGCACCCCGGACTCCGAACCCGGCGTTGCGCCCTCGGGCGCCGACATGACGGCGTTCTTCGTGGCCTACGAAGATGGCATGCCGGCCGGCTGCGGAGGCCTGCGCCAGCTCACCGACGACGAGGCCGAGATCAAGCGGATGTATGTCACCCCCGCCCACCGCGGCACCGGGATCTCGGTCGCCGTGCTCGAGGCGATCGAGGCGTTCAGCCGCGAGAGCGGTCTCAGCAAGCTGGTACTGGAGACCGGCACCCTGCAGCCGGACGCGATGCGCTTCTACGAGCGCGAGGGGTACACGCGCATCCCGAACTTCGGCGCGTACATCGGCTCCGAGCTTTCGGTCTGTTACGCCAAGAGCCTGTAGCAACAACCGGCTTCAGCGCGAGGCATCCCTCCCCCTTCCCCACCGGCGCAAACGCGCGTGTAATGGCTTCGCGCGCCCGTTTTTTCAGGCGCGGCGGGCCGGAACCCGAGCGCCGCGCTGCCAGACGCGGGAATGCCGACGTGCGCCCGGCGTTGAAGTGTGCGAGAATACTTGAACATTCAAGGAAGTGGTGAAATGAGCACAAAGGACATCCTCGCGGCTGGCACAGGCATGGGCGCGGTCACCCTCAAGGTGGCAAACCTCGACCGCATGGTCGCCTACTACCACCAGGGCGTCGGCCTCGACTTGCTCGCGCAGGAAGGCAGCAGCGCGATCCTCGGTCGTCCCGGCAACCCCGCCCTCATCCTCGAGGTCGCTCCCGAGCTCAAGCACGCCCCGGAGACTGCCGCCGGCCTGTACCACAACGCGTTCCTGTTCTCGGAGAAGTCGGATCTAGCCGCCTCCGTCTACTCGGTCGCTCGCAAGTACCCGCAGACCTTCACCGGCAGCTCCGACCACCTCGTCAGCGAGGCGTTCTACTTCAACGACCCCGAGATGAACGGCGTCGAGCTGTACTGGGACCGCCCGGCAGAGTCGTGGGAGTGGCAGAACGGGAGCGTGAAAATGGGCACGCTGTACCTCGACCCCAACCGCTTCCTGCAGGAGAACATCACCGAGCAAGGTCTCGCCGAGACCGGCGACGGCGACGCGGCCATCGGCCACGTGCACCTCAAGGTTGGCGACATCAAGACTGCCAAGGAGTTCTACGTCGACACGGTCGGCTTCGAAACCACCATCGAGTACGGCACCCAGGCGCTGTTCGTCTCAGCCGGTGGCTACCACCACCACCTCGGCATGAACACCTGGCACAGTGCCGGTGCCGGCGCGCGCACCCCCGCGCTCGGACTCGGCGAGGTGTCGATCCAGGTGCCCACCGCGGATGACCTCGGCGCGCTCGCCGAGCGGCTGACCGCCCGGAAGGTTCAGATGCGCAACACCGGCACCGAGGTCACCTTCGATGACCCGTGGGCGAACCTGGTCAAGGTCACCGCCGCGGCCTGACCAGCGCCCGGCCGGTGCGCGCGGCGAAGTCCAGCGCGTCACCGGCCTGCAGCAGGTCGAAGGCGACGCCGGATTCCTCGACGGGTTCGGCGATCCGGATCACGCTGCGACGCAGCAGGTGCACGTGCGTCGCCAGCGTTCCGCTGAGTTCCCAGCCCCGTTCGACATGAGCGGAGCCGTACTGGCGGGCCCGTGAACAGGACGCTCCGAGCCGGCAGGCGCCGCACCGGCCGCAGCTGACGGTCGCCTCCCAGGCGACGCGCATGCCGAGCTTGATCGGCAGGTTGTCGGGCGTGCGCGGCGGCCGGCCCGCCCCGAGAGCGACGACGTGACCGACCCCTTCGGAGCCGAGCACCACGGGCGTGAAGCTGCGCCGTCGGCCGACTGCGGTCTCGGCATCCTGTACCGACAGCACGGCCAGTTCGATGCGCACCAGCACGTCCCCGCGACCCAGCGTGACCAGCGGCACAGCCATGCGCTCCAGCGGTTCGCCGGCACGGCGCAGCACCATCGCCTCGGCCGGCGGTGTCAGTTCGATCGACCGCGGCGTCTTCGCCCCCTGGTGCATTCCTGCACGCTAAGCAGGTCGGGTGAACAGTCCCCCAACAGGGGGTGTCTTGCCGGAGCGGGAACGCGAGACGCCCGGCCCCACGAAGGGACCGGGCGTCTGCAGCGGTGTCGTTACTCGGCGACGCCGACGTACTCTGCGGCCTCGATCGGCGTTTCGCCGGGAGTCTCGAGGTTCACGCGCAGCTTGGCGCCGAGGGTGGCGTCGACGTTGGTCCAGTACTGGATCGCGCGCTCACGGATCTCGGGGCTCTTCACGCCACCGACCGCCCCGGTGATCGTCTCGAGGAAGCGCTCCTTGGCGGCGTCATCGAAGACATCGCGGTACAGCGTGCCCGCCTGGCCGAAGTCGTCGTCCTCGGAGTGCAGCGTGGCGGCCGCGCGCACGAGGGCGCCGTCGGACTCCCAGCTGCCAGCACCGGCGCGGGCAGCATCCGCCACCGGTCCTGCCTTCGAGTTCGGAGCGTAGACCGGCACCTCGGGGGCGTTGAAGTAGTGACGCTGCGCGCCGTCCTGCGAGTAGTTGTGCACCGGAGCGGCGTGCGGGGCGTTCACCGGGATCTGGGCGTAGTTCGTGCCCACCCGGTAGCGCTGCGCGTCGGGATAGCTGAACACGCGGGCCATCAGCATCTTGTCGGGGCTGATGTCGATGCCCGGAACCGTGTTCGCCGGCGAGAAGGCGGCCTGCTCGATCTCGGCGAAGAAGTTCTGCGGGTTGCGGTTCAGCGTGTAGGTGCCGACCTTGATCAGCGGGTAGTCCGCGTGCGGCCAGACCTTGGTGATGTCGAACGGGTTGAACCGGTAGGTCTTCGCGTCCTCGTACGGCATGATCTGCACGTTGACGTCCCACGACGGGAAGTCGCCGCGCTCGATCGCCTCGTACAGGTCGCGACGGTAGTAGTCGGCGTCCTCGCCGGCGATGCGCTCAGCCTCGGCACCGGTGATCTCGTGGTTGCCCTGGTTCGAGGTGAAGTGGTACTGCACCCAGAAGCGCTCGCCCTCGGCGTTGATCCACTGGTAGGTGTGCGAACCGAAGCCGGGCATTTCACGCCAGGAGCGCGGGATGCCGCGGTCACCCATCAGATAGGTGACCTGGTGTGCCGACTCGGGCGAGTTGGTCCAGAAGTCCCACTGCATGTCGGCGTCGCGCAGGCCCGAGCCCGGCAGGCGCTTCTGCGAGTGGATGAAGTCGGGGAACTTGATGCCGTCGCGGATGAAGAACACCGGGGTGTTGTTGCCGACGATGTCGTAGTTGCCCTCGGTTGTGTAGAACTTGATCGAGTAGCCGCGCACGTCGCGCCAGGTGTCAGGGCTGCCCTGCTCGCCGGCGACCGACGAGAACCGGATCAGGATCTCGCTCTTCGCGCCGGGCTGGAACACCGCGGCACGGGTGTACTTGGAGACGTCTTCGGTCACGACGAACTCGCCGAATGCGCCGCCGCCCTTGGCGTGCACAATGCGCTCCGGGATGCGCTCGCGGTTGAACTGGGCGAGCTTCTCGACGAGGTAGCGGTCGTGCAGCGCGGTGGCGCCGTCCGGTCCGGCAGTCAGCGAGTGCTCGTCGCTGGC
Source organism: Diaminobutyricimonas sp. LJ205 (assembly GCF_009755725.1). Lineage (NCBI taxonomy): Bacteria > Bacillati > Actinomycetota > Actinomycetes > Micrococcales > Microbacteriaceae > Ruicaihuangia > Ruicaihuangia ninglii. Next base: position 3,017,689 of record NZ_CP046619.1, read on the forward strand.
GACCGGGGTTCCGGTCTGCGTGGTCGTGAAGTTAGACATGGATCTCCTTCTGGTCAGGGTGGATGGAATGAGGGGAATTGGGAGTCTCGACGGGCTCGACCAGCGAGGTGGCGGCCTGACAGTTCGGGCAGAGGCCCCAGAATGTGACCTCGGCGGCATGCACGACGAAGCCGGCGGCGTGAGACGGCGTCAGGCAGGGAGCCTCGCCGACGACGCAGTCCACGTCCTGCACGGCGTGGCAGCTCGAGCAGATCAGGTGGTGATGATTGTCATCGACCCGGCGCTCGTACAGCGCGGGGGAGCCGGCCGGCTCGATCCGGCGAACCAGTCCGGCGTCGGCGAGCGCGGCGAGCACGCCGTAGACCGCCTGTAGCGAGGTACCCGGCAGTTCGTCGTGCACGGCGGCGAACAACTGTTCGGCGGCAGCGTGCGGGGAACGCTCGAGGGCATTCATCACGGCCAGTCGACCGGCGGTGACCTTCAGCCCGTGATCACGCAGCGTTTCGCTGAGCACATCGGTTCCGGTCATGCGACCAGCATATCTGTTGTTTTGATCTACTCAAAACAAGTGGTTCCAACCAGCGTCGAGCCTGCGCAATTTGGGGTTATCCGCGCTGATAACCCCAATTCGTGCAGGCTCGCGGCCAAAGTCAGGCTCGCGGCCAGAGTCATGCTTGCGTTGTCCTATATGTGTGTTGTCTAATATCAGGGTGAGCATGAAGCACGCCATCCTCGGCCTCCTCGACCTGGCTCCGATGACCGGCTACGACCTGAAGAAGAACTTCGACGCCACCATCGCCCACTTCTGGGCCGGGGATCAGGCGCAGATCTACCGCACGCTGACCGCCCTCGTGCAGTCCGGCCTGGCGGAGGTGTCGGTCGTCGAGCAGACTGGCAAACCCAACCGCAACGTGCACCGCCTCACGGAGGCCGGCCGCGCCGAACTGGAGCGCTGGCTGCGGTCTCCCCTCGAGCAGGACAGCCCGCGGGAACCGTTCCTCGCCCGCCTGTTCTTCGCCGGCCGACTCGACGACGACGCTGTGCGGCACCTGATCGCCGAGCGCCGGGAGCGCGCGCAGGCTGAACTGCAGATTTTGACCTCGATGCGCGACCGCGAACCCGCGGCATCCGACCTCGCTCACCGCCTGCGACTCGCAACTCTCGACAACGGCATCGCCCACACGACCACCGAAATCAGTTGGCTGACCGACCTGGAGTCCACACTATGAACATGCACGTCACCGAACTCGGCGACCTTCGCGGAGAGACCGTCGTCTTCCTGCACGGCGGCAACGTCGCCAGTTGGATGTGGGGCCTGCAACTCGAGGCCGTGCCCGACTTCCACTCGATCGTGCCCGACCTGCCCGGTTTCGGCGCCTCTAACGGGGAGCCGTGGCTGTCCCTCGCCGACACCGCCGACCAGGTCGCCACCCTCATCCGCGAACGGGCGAACGGCGGCACCGCGCACGTGGTCGGGCTCTCGCTCGGCGCCATGGTCGGCACCGTGCTTGTGGCGCGGCATCCGGAGCTCGTCCTCTCGGCGATGCTCACCGGCGCCCCGCTGAACGGGGTGCACGGCTTCACCCGCTGGATGGGAATGGCGCAACTGCGATTGTGGGGCAGCCGGGGCTACTGGAAAGGGCTCGCGCGCGCGTTCCGGATGCCGGAGGACTCCGTCGACTTGTTCGTCGAGACCGGCCTCGGCATCGACATCCCGAGCGCCCGCCGCATGATGACCGAGGTCTACGACGGTCTCGGCCAGCACCTGCCCGGGTTGGTGAGCAGCACCGTGCCACTGCTGGTGCTCGCCGGCGAGAAGGAGCACGGCAGCGTCGCGGCGTCCTTCCCCGAGTTCACCTCGCGCACCGATGCCGTGACCACCCGGATCGTGCCCGGCATGCACCACGCCTGGAACGCCGAGGACCCGGAATTGTTCAACCGGATCATGCGCGAGTGGCTGATCAGTCGCACAGCGTCTGCCGAACTTCTGGCCCGGTAGACTGGCGGCATCCCCTTTCTGGCGAACCTCCGGGAGTGATTCGTGCCCACCATCGTCGTCGAAGTCATGCCCAAGGCTGAGCTTTTGGACCCGGCCGGCAAAGCCGTCGCCGGATCGCTCGCCCGGCAGGGCAAGACCCAGTTCACCGGTGTCCGCATCGGCAAGCGTTTCGAGATCACCGTCGACGGTGAGATCACGGATGCGGTGCTCGCCGAAGCCCGCGACCTGGCTGAGCACATGCTCGCCAACACGGTGATCGAAGACGTCGTGAACGTCGCAGTGCTCGACTCGACTCCGGCCGCCGCCGAGGTCACCCAGTGAGAGTCGGCGTCGTCACCTTCCCCGGCTCCCTCGACGACCGGGACGCGCAGCGCGCGGTTCGCCTCGCCGGCGCCGAGCCGGTAGCACTCTGGCACGGCGAGCATGACCTCAAGGGCGTCGACGCGATCGTGCTGCCCGGCGGCTTCAGCTACGGCGACTACCTGCGCTGCGGCGCCATCGCCGCCCGCTCGCCGATCATGGCCGAGGTCATCGACGCCGCCAATGGCGGGATGCCGGTGCTCGGCATCTGCAACGGCTTCCAGATCCTCGTCGAAGCCCACCTGCTGCCCGGCGGACTGGTGCGCAACGACCACGGCGCGTTCATCTGCCGCGACCAGAAGCTGCGGGTCGAGAACACCTCCACCGCATGGACGAACGGCTTCACCGACGGCCAGGAGATCACCATCCCGCTGAAGAACGGTGAGGGCGGTTTCATTGCGGATGCCGCAACGCTCGAGCGTCTCGAGGGCGAGGGTCTCGTCACCTTCCGTTACCTCGAGGTGAACCCGAACGGGTCGATGAACGACATCGCCGGCCTGCGGAACGAGCGCGGCAACGTGGTCGGCCTGATGCCGCACCCCGAGCACGCCGTCGAGGAAGGCTTCGGTCCGGACACCGCTGAGGCGATGGCCTCCGGCACCGACGGATTGACCTTCTTCACCAGCGTTCTGCAGGCGCAACTGGCGTCGGTCTAGAGCCTCTCGAAACGCTTCCTGTTCGGGCGTAGCGTTGCTGCCACGCAACCGATCGAACAAGGAGTCTTCAATGGCCGAGCTCTCTCCGATCCAGCCGTGCCTGTGGTTTGACAACCAGGCGCGCGAGGCGATGACGTACTACGTCGACGTCTTCCCGAACTCCCGGATCATCAGCATCGACGAGTACCCCGACGAGTCGCTCGACGAACACTTCGTCGGGATGTCCGGCAAGGTGATCAATGGACAGTTCACACTGAACGGCGTGGACTTCGTCTGCCTCGACGGCGGGCCGCTCTTCACCTTCAACGAGGCGATCTCGTTCATCGTCTCCTGCAAGGACCAGGAGGAGATCGACTACTACTGGTCAAAACTCTCGCACGTGGCCGAGTCCGAGCAGTGCGGCTGGTGCAAAGACCGGTTCGGGCTGAGCTGGCAGATCATCCCGGCGAACATGGGCGAACTCACCCGCACTCCCGCGCAGGTTCAGGTGATGATGGCGCAGAAGAAGATCGTCATCGCCGAGTTGGAGAACGCCTGAGCGGCCTCAGCGGGCGGCGGTGAAGAACTCCACCGCCGACTGGCGGAACACCCGCGACCCGGGCGCGTTGAAGTGATGCCGGTCGGGTAGTTCCACGAAGGTGCTGTTGGGCGTGGCATCCGCAAGCTTTCGCGATTGCTCAAGGATGGCGTCCTCGCTGCCGGTCGCGAACAGGATCTGCTGCTTGGGCGGGTTCGCCGGATCCGGGTCGGAGTCGGCGTAGCGCATGCCCTCGGCGAGCGCGAGGAGTGCCAGCAGGTCGTTGCCGGCGACGCGCTCGGCGACCGTGCAATAGTTCTGCGTCACCCGATCCTCAACCGGGATGCCGTGCTCCGCGTAGGCACGCGCCTCATCGAGCTTCAACCGGGCCAGCGGGCGACCATCGGGAATACCGCCGAGCACGGCAAGGTCGATGTGCTGAGGAACGAGCGCGGCCAGCTGCCAACCGATACGTGCGCCGAGCGAGTATCCCGCGTAGTGCACGGTGTCGAAAAGGTAGGTGTCCAGCACGGTGACCAGGTCTTCGATGAGGGCGTCCATGCCGTAGGCCCTGGCCTGGTGCGGCTTGTCGCTGACTCCATGGCCGCGCTGGTCGACGCCGAGCACCCGGAACCCGGCGCGCGTTAGGTCGCGCACCCAGCCTGTGTTCACCCAGTTGTCGCGGGTGCTCGAGGCGAACCCGTGCACGCACATCACCACCGGGGCATCCTCGTCCCCCCACAGGTAGGTCGCGATCCGGCGGCCGTCGGACGCCATCACGTACTGCGGCGTCGGCATCTCGGTCAAGGCGGGGATCGCAGCGCTCATGTCAGCCATTCTCCCGGGTGGACGGCTCTGGTCCGCGTTTGTGCCCGTGTGGAACCAGTGTGCCCGTTCGAGCGGGCACCCTCGTCCCGAACAGGCACACTCGCCACCGCGGGCTCAGCGGGTGGCATCCGCGTTCACGATCGGGATCGACTGGGTGAACTCGTGCGCCCGCTCCTCCGCCTCGGGGCTGCCGCTGAAGAGGCCCGGACGTTCCGCGATCGGAGCCGGCGAGACATCCGCCGTCCGCGCTTCACGGACCACCTCGAAGCGCTGCCTCGGCAGGCTCTCGTCGGCTTCGACGCGCACGAACTCGACCAGTTCCTCGCGCACGATGCAGCGCAGGTCGAAGAGCCTTCCGGCGTCCGAGGCCGACACCAGCACCCGAATGCGAATCAACCCACCGATCGCATCGGTGACCTGCAGCACCGCGGTGCGGCCATCCCACAGGTCGGTGCCGGTGAGCACGATATCCAGCTGGTCGCGCAACCGCTGCACCGGCACCTGCCAGTCCAGGTCCAGCTCGACCGAGCCGATCAGGTCACTGGTGCTCCGCGTCCAGTTCTCGAACGGGGTGGTCGTGAAATAGGTGGAGGGCAGCACCAGCCGCCGGTCGTCCCAGATCTTCACGACGACGTAGGTGAGGGTCATCTCCTCGATCCGGCCCCATTGGCCCTCGGCGATCACGACGTCGTCGACCCGCAGCGCATCGCTGAACGCGAGTTGCACGCCGGCGAACACGTTGCCGAGCGTCGACTGGGCGGCGAGGCCGGCGATGATACTGATCACGCCGGCCGAGGCGAGGATGCTCGCGCCGACCGTGCGCACTCCGGGGAAGGTGAGCAACACCGCGGCAAGCGCGATGACCACGATGAGCGCGACCCCGAGCCGCCGCACAATGGTGAGCTGGGTGTGCACCCGCCGGGCAACCCGGTTGTCGGCGACATCGATGCGGTACCGCGTCATCGCCTGGCCGATCACGAACGACAGCAGCGCCGAGAGCAGCCATGCGCTGATGATGATCACCAGGATGCTCAGAACCTGCGCGACCACCGCGCGCAGTGCCTCACCCGGCAGCGACAGGGCAAGCGCAGGCCACAGGGCGATCGTGACGATCAGCAGCCGGAACGGCAACCTGGCCTTCTCCATCAACGGTTTCGGCCATTCCTTGTGCCGGGCGAACGTCCTCATCAGGATCGCAGTGATCACGATGACGACGATCGCCGCCACCAGCGCGATCCCTATTGCAACGAGCACTCCCGGCCACGATCGCCATTCGAACATTCGGATGCCTCCCCCTGACTGGTCTCAGACACGTCCTTTCCACACTGACATGACGGTCTGGACTGTGCACGGATCCGGACACAGGCTGCGCCGGTAGACTGAGGCGGCCCGGCATCCGTTCCCTCCAGGAGAGTCCGCCCACGTGAGCACGCCCGTTGACACTGTCGCCCATGCCGCTGCAACCCCTGAGAAGGAGCAGCCGTACGCGGCGCTCGGGTTGAAGCCTGACGAGTATGACCGGATCCGCGAGATCCTCGGCCGCCGCCCCACCTCGGGCGAACTGGCGATGTACTCGGTGATGTGGAGCGAACACTGCTCCTACAAGAGCTCGAAGAAGTACCTGCGCCAGTTCGGGCAGAAGGTCAGCCCGGCGATGAAGAAGAACCTCATGGTCGGCATGGGCGAGAACGCCGGCGTCGTGGATGTCGGTGAGGGCTGGGCCGTCACCTTCAAGATCGAGAGCCACAACCACCCCAGCTACATCGAGCCGTTCCAGGGCGCCGCGACCGGCGTCGGCGGCATCGTCCGCGACATCATCTCGATGGGTGCCCGCCCGGTCGCCGTGATGGACGCGCTGCGCTTCGGCGCCATCGACCACCCTGACACCGCCCGCGTCGCGCACGGCGTGGTCTCGGGCATCAGCTTCTACGGCAACTGCCTCGGCCTGCCGAACATCGGCGGCGAGACCTACTTCGACCCGATCTACCAGGGCAACCCGCTGGTCAACGCGCTCGCCGTCGGCGTACTGCGGCACGAAGACCTGCACCTGGCCAACGCCCGCGGTGTGGGTAACAAGGTTGTGCTGTTCGGCGCCCGCACCGGCGGAGACGGCATCGGCGGAGCCTCCATCCTCGCCTCCGACACCTTCGCCGATGGCGGACCGACCAAGCGCCCCGCGGTGCAGGTCGGCGACCCCTTCGCCGAGAAGGTGCTCATCGAGTGCTGCCTGGAACTGTTCCAGCAGGAGCTGGTCGAGGGCATCCAGGACCTCGGCGCCGCCGGCATCAGCTGCGCGACATCCGAACTCGCCTCCAACGGCGACGGCGGCATGTTCATCGAGCTGGAGAAGGTGCTGCTGCGCGACCCGTCGCTCACCGCCGAGGAGATCCTGATGTCGGAGAGCCAGGAGCGGATGATGGCCATCGTCCGCCCCGAGAAGCTCGACGCCTTCCTCGCCGTGGTCAAGAAGTGGGATGTCGAGACCAGCGTCCTCGGCGAGGTCACCGACACCGGCCGACTGATCATCAACTGGCACGGCGAAGAGATTGTCAACGTCGAGCCGCGCACCGTCGCCGTCGACGGCCCGGTCTACGACCGCCCGGTCGTCTACCCGAAGTGGATCGACGCGCTGCGCGAGGACTCGGCATCCACTCTCCCGCGCCCGACTGACGCCGACGAGCTCAAGGAGCAGGCGCTGCGCCTGCTCGGCTCGCCGAACCTGGCCGACAAGAGCTGGGTGACCAACCAGTACGACAAGTACGTGCTCGGCAACACCGCGCTCAGCTTCCCCGACGACGGCGGCATGGTTCGCATCGACGAGGAATCCGGTCTCGGCTTCGCCGTCGCCACCGACGCCAATGGCCGCTACTGCCAGCTCGACCCGCGTCTGGGCGCACAGCTCGCACTCGCGGAGGCGTACCGCAACGTCGCTGTCACCGGCGCGACCCCGGTCGCCGTCTCGGACTGCCTGAACTTCGGCTCCCCCGAGAACCCCGAGGTGATGTGGCAGTTCAGCGAGGCGGTCGCGGGTCTGGCGGACGGATGCCTCGAGCTCGAGATCCCCGTCACCGGCGGCAACGTGTCGTTCTACAACCAGACCGGCGACGTGCCGATCTTCCCGACCCCGGTGGTCGGCGTGCTCGGCGTGATCGACGACGTCGCCCGCCGCATCCCGTCCGGCTGGCAGGACGAGGGCGACAACATCTACCTGCTCGGCACCACCTCGCTCGAGCTGGACGGCTCGGCCTGGGCCGGCGTCATCCACGACCACCTCGGCGGACGCCCGCCGGCCGTCAACCTCGAACGCGAGAAGGCCCTGGCCCAACTGATCGCCGCCGGCGGCCAGGAGTCGCTGATCGGCTCGGCGCACGACCTCGCCGACGGCGGCCTCGCTCAGGCGCTGGCCGAATCGGTGATGCGCTTCGGTGTCGGCGCGCGCGTCTGGCTCACCGAGATCATGGAGCGCGACGGCGTGGACGCCGCCACCGCCCTGTTCAGCGAGTCCACCGGCCGGGTGATCGTGTCGGTGCCGCGCGAGGACGACGTCAAGTTCCGCGGCCTGTGCGAGGGACGCGGCTACCCGGTGCTGCGCATCGGCGTGACGGATGCCGCGAACCCGGCGCTCGAGGTGCAGGACCTGTTCACCCTGAGCGTCGACGAGCTGCGCGCCACCCACCGTGCGCCGCTGGTCGAGGCCTTCGGCGCGGTCGTCGGGGCGTAGCAGCCATCGTGGTCGACCGGTTCCGCGTGATCCCGGCCGCCTACGTCTTTCTGCGCCGCGGCGACGAGGTGCTGCTGCAGTTGCGGCGGGACACCGGCTACTACGACGACCACTGGGCCGCTGGAGCGGCCGGACACGTCGAACAGTACGAGTCGGTGTTCGACGCTGCCCGCCGGGAGGCATCCGAGGAACTCGGGATCTCGGTGGCATCCGCCGACCTGCTGCCGCTGACCGCCATGCACCGCACCCACCCCGGGCACGCGCCGATCGATGAGCGCGTCGACTTCTTCTTCGAGTGTCGCGCCTGGACCGGCGACCCGGTGCTGCAGGAGGCGAAGGCGGCCGACCTGCGCTGGTTCGGACTCGACGCGCTGCCGGAGCCGGTGGTGCCGCACGAGCTGTTCGTGCTGGAGCACCTGCGCGACGGCAGCATGCCGCCGATGGTGACGTTCGGGTTCTAGAGTGACGCCAGCTCGAACCGCACCGACATGGTGTGGCTCTCCCCGGGCGGCAGGCTGATAGCGAGCGCGCCGACGTTGCTGGCCTCGACGCAGAGCATGCCCTGCCACTCGTCATCGCCGAAGTCGGACATGCCGTGCGCCTTGTCGACCCACGGGTTCCAGACCACGGTCGTCTCGGAGCCGGATTTGGTGACGGTGATCGACCGGCCGAGAGCCGGGTCTTCGACGACCGTGGGCTCGGCCGGGCCGAGGTAGATCCGGTCGGTCTCCCCGGTGATCGTGAGCGGCCCCGCCTGGCCGGGCAGCGACGGCCCGCCGAGCACCTTGTCGAGATACGGGATGTCCTCGAGACCGCGGATCCGGATGTCGCGGACGTCACCGACCGTCAGATACGTGTGCAGTGCCTGCTCGTACCGGAACGCCACGTCGTCGCGGTTGGCCACCGTGAGCGACAGGTCGAGCTGCTCGCCCACACGAACCGTGTAGAACGCCTCGAACCGGTGCGGCCAGGCCGACGCCCGGGTTTCATCGGTGTCGGTCAGGCGCAGTGTCACCGTGACGGCGTCATCGGACTCGTCGGCGCCGAAAAACTCCCAGTCAGTGGTCCGGGCGAAGCCGTGCGCAGGGGCGGAGGCATCCGTCCCGTGTGGTCCGAACCACGGAAAGCAGATCGGCACGCCGCCGCGGATCGCCGAGCCGGCGCGGAATCGGCTGTGCTCGCTCAGCCAGAGCGCTTCGCCGTTGCCGGCCGGCGCCCAGCTGGTCAGTTGACCGCCGTGCAGGTACAACTCGGCGTTCGCAGCGGAATGATCGATCCGCACCCGGTCAAGGCCGCCGGCGCCGCTGTCGCGGGTGAGCGTCATCCGTGCTGGTCCGCGCTGTTGGCGATCTGCTCGTGGTGGTGGATGACCTCGGCCACGACGAAGTTGAACCACTTCTCGGCGAACGCGGGGTCCAGCTGCGCCTCTTCGGCGAGCGCCCGGAGGCGGGCGATCTGCGTGGCTTCACGGGCCGGGTCGGACGGCGGCAGGTTGTGCGCTGCCTTGAGCCTGCCGACCTGCTGGGTGAACCGGAACCGCTCCGCCAGCATGTGAATGAGCGCGGCATCGATGTTGTCGATGCTCTTGCGGATGCCGGCCAATTCTTCGAGGACGTCGGGCTCGCGTGGTGCCATGGTTCGACCCTAATTGATCGAGGCAGCCGCAACCTTCTCGCGCACGCGCGCCTTCTTCTGGGTGAGCAGGATGCCGAGCAGCACCAGCACCGCCCCGACCGGCTCGTGCCAGCTGAAGGTTTCCCCGAGCAGCACGGCGCCGAGCACGACCCCGACGACCGGGGTGATGTAGGTCACCGTCGACGTGCTGGTGGGCCCCCAGGCCTCGAGCACGTTGTAGAACCAGACGTAGGCGATCCCCGTACCGAGGGCGCCGAGCAGCACCAAGCTGCCGACCACGCGCCAGTCCAGCTCGACCGGCTGCCAGGCGAGCACCGGGGTGAGAAGCAGCATGATCACGGCGGCCAGGCCGATGTTCATGAAGGCCTGCGTGGTGCCGGGCAGCTTGTGCTTCGCAACGAACTTGCGGTTGTAGCCGAAGCTGAAGCCGTAGCAGGCGGTCGCAGCGAGGCAGGCCAGCTGCCCCCACAGTTCCCCGGTCAGCGCACTGTGCTGCCACGGTCCGATGATCATCAGCACGCCGAAGATGCCGAGCAGGATGCCGCCGACCTGGCGCTTGGACAGCGACTCCACCCGGAAACCGAGGGTGACCACGAGTGCGGTCATGATCGGGGTGACCGCGTTGTAGATGCTGGCCAGCCCGGAAGACACGTACTGCTCACCCCAGGCGAAGAGCAGGTGCGGCAGGACGCAGTTGGTGATGCCGAGCACCACGAAGTGCAGCCACAGTTTGCCGTCCCGAGGCAGCCGCTGACGGCTGATCAGCAGCACGATCCCGAGCGCCGCGGCACCGAGGATCTCACGCGACCAGGCGACCTGGCCGTAACTGACGCCGTCAAGCGCCACCTTCATGAACAGGAAGCTGGCACCCCAGATCAGGCCCATGCCGAGGAACTGCAAGGCGATAGACAAGGTGGATGTGCGCGCGATCACGAATCGACGCTACTCGCAGCCACCGACACGGCGGGCGCCAGTCATCCGCGAGTTCCTGCCATTCTCAGGCGGATGCGGTCAGGCGGATGCCTCGAGCCCCGGGGTGCGGAACAGCACGGGCTGCGATCCCCAGCGTGCCAGCCGCTGCTCGAGCCGGGCGTACACGGTTGGCCACTCGTCGATGAGGATCGAGAACACCGCGGTGTCGCGCCAGCTGCCGTCCGGCCGCATCCGGTCGCGCCGCACGATGCCCTCGAAGCTGGCGCCTATCCCCTCGATGGCGGCGCGGGACCGTTCGTTCAGCACGTCGGCCTGGATCTTCACCCGGCCAAAGCCGTGGTCGAAGGCGAGCCCGAGCAGCAGTTGCTTGGTCTCGGTGTTGACCTGGCTGCCCCACACGTGCGGGTCGAGCGCGGTCCAGCCGAGGTGGGCATGCTCGTTGACCAGGTCGAAGTCGCCGAGCGCGGTCGTGCCGACCAGCCATCCGTCCCGCGGTCCGCCGTTCACCAGCACCGCGTAGACGTTGGCCCGCTGCCACGGGAAGAACTGTCCCGCCCAGGCCACGAACTGTTCCCGGCTGGGTGGCAGACCGGCTGGTCCACCGCCGAATCCGCCGGCGAACACCTCGGGGTGCCCGATGACGTCGTAGAGCTCCGGCAGGCGCTCGCGGGTAAGCGGTTCCAGTCGGACGAAGCGGCCCAGAGTGGTGGTGAGGGCAGGTCGCAGAGCGGTCACCGGCACATCGTGCAGTCGGCAGGTGACGTTCAGGTGAACGGTGCCGATTCGGTCGGTTTGGTAAGTAGTGCCACGATGGAGCAATGGGTCCAGCTCAACTGTTCAGCCTGTCGTCTCGCGCGTTCATCGATGTGGTGAGCAATGTTCCCCAGGAGCAGTGGGATGCACCGGGCTTGGGCGTGTGGGACGTGCGCGGACTCGTCGGGCACACCTCGCGCGCGATGCTGACGGTGGAGAACTACCTGCAGGCCGACGAACCCGGTATGCCATCACTGCCGGACGCCGAGGCGTACTACCTGACGGTCTCGCAGCAGTTCGACAACGACTCGGTTGCCGCCCGCGGCGTGGAGGCTGGCGCCTGGCTGGGCGATGACCCGGTGGGCATGCTGAACCAGCTGCATGAGCGCGTCGACGCCCTCATCGAGGAGCAGGATTCCGGCCGGCTGGTGTCCATCGGCGGCATGGGCATCGCACTGGACGAGTATCTGCGCACCCGCATCTTCGAGCTGGTCGTGCACACCATGGACCTCTGCCAGGCGACCGGGCTCTCGCACACCCTGCCGGTGGAGGCGGTGTCGGACGCGGCCGTTCTGGCCACGCGGATCGCCGTGGCCAAGGGCAACGGCCGTGACATCCTCTTCGCCCTGACCGGCCGCGGCAGCCTGCCCGAGGGCTTCAGCGTCGTCTGAGCGCGGCGGCGCTAGCCTTCCGGCCTGGCGCTAGCCTTCCGGCACGCTCGACTCCGTTGGCGCTAGCCTTCCGGCTCGGCGCTAGCAAAACTTCAGTGGCGCGGGGCCGATTCGCTAGCGCCGCCGTGGAACGGTCAGCGGATGTCTCGGACGGCTCAGTCGACCAGGTCGTGCCGCACGATGACCTCTTCGCGGCCGGGGCCGATGCCGATCACCGAGATGCGTGAGCCGCTCATCGCCTCGATCGCCAACACGTAGTCCTGGGCGTTCTTGGGCAGGTCGTCGAACGAACGGGCCTTGCTGAGATCCTCGGTCCAGCCGGGAAACTCTTCGTAGATCGGCTTCGCGTGGTGGAAGTCCGACTGGGACACCGGCACCTCGTCGTAGCGCACGCCGTCGACCTCGTAGGCAACGCAGACCGGGATCCGCTCGAGGCCCGTGAGCACGTCGAGCTTGGTGAGCACGAAGTCGGTGACACCGTTGATGCGCGCCGTGTAGCGGGCGATCGGGGCGTCGTACCAGCCGGTGCGGCGGGGCCGACCGGTGGTGGTGCCGAACTCCCAGCCCGCGGAGCGCAGGAACTCGCCCGACTCGTCGAACAGCTCGGTCGGGAACGGGCCGGCGCCGACGCGGGTCGTGTACGCCTTGACGATGCCGATCACACGGTCGATCCGGTTCGGGGCGACCCCGGACCCGGTCGCTGCGCCGCCGGAGGTCGCGTTGGACGAGGTGACGAACGGGTAGGTGCCGTGGTCGACGTCGAGCATGGTGGCCTGGCCACCCTCGAACACCACGTTCTTGCCGGCATCCAGTGCTCGGTTCAGTTCCAGCGCGGTATCGGTGACCATGGGCCGCAACCGGTCGGCGTAGCTCAGCAGATCGTCGGCGACCTCGTCCACGCCGATCGCGCGACGGTTGAACACCTTGACCAGCAGGTGGTTCTTCTGGTCAAGGGAGGCCTCGACCTTCTGCCGCAGGATCTTCTCGTCGAAGATGTCCTGCATCCGGATGCCGACCCGGTTGATCTTGTCGGCATAGGTCGGGCCGATGCCGCGACCGGTGGTGCCGATCTGGCGCTTGCCGAGGAAGCGCTCGGTGACCTTGTCGAGAGTGCGGTGGTACTGGGTGATCACGTGCGCGTTGGCGCTGACCATGAGCTTCGAGACATCGACACCGCGCGCGGCCAGTGCGGTCAGTTCGTCGAAGAGCACCTCGATGTCGACGACGACGCCGTTGCCGATGACCGGGATGACGCCGGGCGTCAGGATGCCCGACGGCAGCAGGTGCAGTGCGTACTTCTCCTTGCCGACAACCACGGTGTGGCCGGCGTTGTTGCCGCCGTTGAACTTGACCACGTAGTCGGTGCGATCACCGAGTAGATCTGTCGCCTTCCCCTTGCCTTCATCGCCCCATTGGGCGCCGATGATGACGATTGCTGGCATGGGTGGTCCCTTCGGGATTGGCGGGGGATTGCACCTCAGTCTACCGAAGGTCCCTCAAGCCCTTCCCCATCCCGCTGATCGAGCCGCGCCGCTGATCGAGCCGCGCCGCTGATCGAGCCTGTCGAGATCTCGGCAAGCTCGATCCGCGAAGATGCGGGGGCTTGACTCAGAACGTGGCTGGGGTCTGCTGGTGGGCAGCCACCTTCCAGCCGCCGTCTTCCCAGACGTAGGTGGTGCTGGCGAAGAACTCCATCGGTTGTCCGCCGCTGACCGCGACTGCCCGGTAGACGAGCATGCCGGCGTGATCGCCCAGGCGGACGACGCGGGGCTCGCGGATCTCGTACGACTCGAACGGCGGCGCCCCACCGAACGACGCGGCAACCTCGTCCCGCCCGCCGATGAGGCCGGGCAGCACCATCACCCCGTCGGCAGTCATCTCGCGCTGGAAGTGGGCACCGGCGGTGCCGTCGCACAAGGCGCGCCAACTGTTGTGCTCTTCGCGCAGCAGCCGGGCGGGAAGGTCATCCGTGATCTCGGTCATGGGTTCAACCTAGTCGCGCGGCCGAGTGGGCGACAGGGACGATCGTGGGGCTACTGCCGCGCTGACACATCGGTCTCGAATGACACGTGCTGCATGACCCAGGCGTGCATCGCCACGGCGGCGGCCGCGGACGCGTTGATCGACCGGGTCGAGCCGAACTGGCTGATCTCGACCACGGCGTCGGACGCGGCGATCGCCTCCTCGGACAGCCCCGGTCCCTCCTGGCCGAACAACAGCACGCAGCGCTCCGGGATCTCGAAGGTCTCGATGATCACCGATCCTGGCACGTTGTCGATCGCGATGATCGGCAGGCCGTGCTCGTGCGTCCAGGCCACGAAGGCCGCGACATCCGGATGATGCAGCACATGCTGGTAGCGGTCGGTGACCATCGCGCCGCGCTTGTTCCAGCGCTTCCGGCCGATGATGTGCACCGTGTCGGCGGCGAACGCGTTGGCGCTGCGCACGATCGAGCCGATGTTCATGTCGTGCTGCCAGTTCTCGATCGCGACATGGAACGGATGCCGCTTCTCATCGAGATCGGCAACGATGGCGTCCATCCGCCAGTAGCGGTACCGGTCGATCACGTTGCGGGTGTCGCCGCGGGCCAGCAGTTCCGGGTCGTAGTGCGGCTCGGTCGGCCAGTCCGCCTCGTCGCCGGGCCACGGTCCAACGCCGTGGGTGGACAACTCGTGGGTGGGGGCGGGCTCGTCGGACACGGTTTCGAGGGTACCCGCGCCCGCCCCGCTCGAAATCGCCGAGGTGCGCGCCCAGGCGCCTGTTAAGGTCGGAACGTGAGCGGGCAGACGGCAGAGCAGGTGGCGCCGTTGTGGACCCCGGATGGCCCCAACCTCGTTGTCCGCGGCGACAACCTGGCGGTGCTCGGGCAGTTGCCCGACGCATCCTTCCGGCTGATCTACCTGGACCCGCCGTTCAACACCGGACGCCCGCAGAAGCGCCAGTCGATCACCACCGTGCGCAGCGCCACCGGCACCAGGGTCGGCTTCAAGGGCCGCAGCTACGAGACCATCAAGGGCACCCTCTACGGCTACGACGACAGCTTCGCCGACTACTGGGAGTTCCTCGAACCGCGACTGGTCGAGGCCTGGCGGCTGCTCGATGAGACCGGCACCCTCTACCTGCACCTGGACTGGCGCGAGGTGCACTACGCCAAGGTCGTGCTGGATGCGATGTTCGGCCGGGAGTGCTTCTTGAACGAGATCATCTGGGCGTACGACTACGGCGCCCGGGCGCGCAGCCGCTGGCCGTCGAAGCACGACACGATCCTGGTCTATGTGAAGGACCCGGCGCGGTATCACTTCGACAATGAGGCCGTCGATCGGGAGCCGTACATGGCGCCCGGGCTGGTGACGGCTGAGAAGGCGGCTCGCGGCAAGCTGCCGACGGATGTCTGGTGGCACACCATCGTCTCGCCGACCGGCCGCGAGAAGACCGGGTACGCCACCCAGAAACCCGAGGGCGTGCTGCGCCGCATCGTGCAGGCCTCCAGCGAACCGGGTGACTGGGTGCTCGACTTCTTCGCCGGCAGCGGCACGACCGGTGCGGTCGCCGCAGCGCTCGGCCGCCGGTATGTGCTGGTCGACTCGAACCCCGAGGCCATTGAGATCATGCGCGAGCGGCTGCCCGCGGCATCCTTCGTCTAGTTCACGCTCGCGAGGCGTGTGGGCCGATGGCCGAGGTTTCCGCCGATGGCGCATGCCGAAACCCTGGCCATGGGCGGGACGGTGCGCCATCGCGATAGCGTCGCGGGGTGGACGACTCCAACCCGCCGACGGTCGTGATGATGTGCGGTGTCGCCGGATCCGGCAAGACCACCTACGCGACCGGCCTCGAGCAACAGGGATTCGTTCGGCTGTCCATCGACGAGGCGATCTGGGCGGCGATCGGCAAGGACGGCGCCGAACTGGAGCCCGCCGAATACGAAGAACACAAGGCCGCCGCCGAGCGCGTGCTGGAGTCCGAACTGCTGCGGCTGATCGCCGACGGACGATCCGCAGTGCTCGACTACAGCTTCTGGCAGAAGGCGACGAGGGACCGCTACAAAGCCCTCATCGAGCAGGGTGGCGGCCAGTGGGAACTGGTCTACCTCCGGGTTCCCGCCAGCACCCTGCGCCGCCGGCTCGCAGCGCGGAACGAGCTGACCGGCGCCAATGCGGTGACCGTCTCCGAGGAACTGCTCGATCGCTATCTGACTGGTTTCGAAGCGCCCCGCGGCGAAGGCGAAAGGATCATCGAGCAGGCCTGAGGCGCACGTCAGCGATGGCCGAGCTTTCCGCCGATGGCGCATGCCGAAACCCCGGCCATCGGCAGAACGGTGCGCCATCGCGCCCCCACGGCGGCCTAAGGCGGCTCCCGCAGTTCCCCTCCCAGCAAGTTGACGGATGCTCCGCCCGTAGGATTGCGGCATGGGGAAGCGCACTGAAATCGCGAGCTGGCTGACCGACATGGACGGCGTGCTCGTCCACGAGAACCAGGCCCTGCCGGGCGCACAGGAGCTGATTCAGCAGTGGCGGGCGGCCGGCACCCCGTTCCTGGTGCTCACCAACAACTCGATCTTCACCCCGCGGGACCTGAGTGCCCGGCTGCGCGCCTCGGGGCTCGAAGTGCCCGAGGAGTCCATCTGGACTTCCGCCCTCGCCACCGCCGACTTCTGCCACTCGCAGATGCCGGGCGGCTCGGCGTTCGTGATCGGCGAGGCCGGGCTGACCACCGCCCTGCACGAGGTCGGGTTCATCATGACCGAGACCGACCCGGACTATGTCGTGGTCGGTGAGACGCGCAATTACTCGTTCGAGGCGATCACCAAGGCGATCCGGCTGATCCGCAACGGCGCCCGCTTCATCGCCACGAATCCGGATGCCACCGGCCCGAGCGCTGAGGGACCGCTGCCGGCGACCGGGGCGATCTCGGCGCTCATCACCAAGGCCACCGGACGCGAGCCGTACGTGGTTGGCAAGCCGAATCCGATGATGTTCCGCTCGGCGATGAACCGCATCGGAGCCCACTCGGAGACCACGGCCATGATCGGCGACCGCATGGACACCGACATCGTCGCCGGCATCGAGGCCGGACTGCACACCGTGCTGGTGATGACCGGGATCAGTGACACCGCCGAAATCGCCCGCTATCCGTTCCGGCCCTCGGAGATCCTGAACGGCGTGCACGAGCTGCTCGTCGCCGAGCCGGTCGAGTCCGAGCTCTAGACCCGGACTCCAAAACGCGAGCTCCAGAACGCGTGTTCTAGACCGCGGCTCTAGACCCCTGGTACTCCGACGCTCAACGGCAGCGGCTCACCCGACGAGCGGCTGACGAAGCAGAAGTAGTCGTGGTGGCCGGCATCCCACTCCTCCGCGGTCGCCGCGTAGGTGGCCTGCACCTGGATGTCGGCGAACTGGCCGGCCGCTGCGAGGTCGATCACGCTCGGGCTGGTGCAGAGCAGGTTGATCTGCGACTGCAGCGCCTCGGCGCCGGGGTACGCCTGCTCGGCGAGATCCGTGAAGGTGCCGCGATCCACCAGCTGGGCACGGTGCGGGATGCCACAGTCGACCACGGTGAACTCCTCGGCCCACGGGTCGGCGAACGGCTCGAGGCACTCGCCGCCGAGGAGTTCCTGCCAGTCGTAAGTGCCGGGGCTGACCGGCCCGGCCGGCAGCGCGGTCGGTTCCGGGGTCGGGGTCGCCGTCTCGGACGGCGTGGGGCTGGGGCTGGCGACCGGCTCGGGCTGCGCCGCGCCGAGGCGGGTGCCGAGAAAGTACAGGGCGACCAGCAGCAGCACTGCGACCAGGCCGCCTGCCACCCACATCAGCACCTGCTGGTTCCTCGGGATCGGTCCACGCGGCGCCTTCGCGGGTGTCATCCGCTGGTCGAGCTCCGTCCGCTGGTCGGGCTCCGTCCGCTGATCGAGCCCACCGAGATCTCGGCCCGCCCGATCACCGGAGGACGCCTGATCCCGCCGCGGAACGGCGATCAGCGGCTCGTCGCCGTAGTCGCGGAAGGCCGACTCGCCGAAGACGTCGTCGAGGCCGGGACCGGTTGCTTCGGCACCGGTTGCTTCGGGACCGGATGCCTCGGGCTCGAGTGGCCCGGGACGCTCGGGTCCGCTCATCCTTCCAAGCCCAGGTCCGCCAAGCCGATCGCGGCGAAGTACGGGTAGCCGGCGGCCTCGATGCGTTCCTTGGCGCCGGTGTTCCGGTCGACTACGACCGCGACGCCGGCGACGATCGCGCCGACCTTCTCGAGCGCCTCGATCGCACCCAACGGCGAGCCGCCGGTGGTCGACGTGTCCTCGAGCACGATGACCCGCTTGCCCTCGAGCTCCGGTCCCTCGATCTGCTTGCCGCGGCCGTGGTCCTTCGGCTCCTTGCGGACGACGAACGCGTGGTACTCCTTGCCCTGGGCGGCGCCCTGGTGCAGTACAGCGGTGGCGATCGGGTCGGCGCCCATGGTCATCCCGCCGACGGCGAAGATGTCCGGGACATCCGAAATCAGCTCGACCATGACCTGACCGATCAGCGGCGCCACCCGGTGGTCCAGGCTGACCTTGCGCAGGTCGATGTAGTAGGTCGCCTTCTTGCCGCTCGTCAGGGTGAAGTCGCCGTGGAAGACGGCTTCCCGCGAGATGTGGTCAATAAGCTGCTGCCGTGCGTCAGTCACGCAGCAAAGTTTAGTGATCAGCGGAGGAAGTCGATGCCGAACCGAGTTCGCAACCGCCTCCCGTTCGTCCTGGCCGGGGTGGGCGCGGCCGTCTGGGCGTTCTTCCTGCTGCCGCCGCAGCTGCATACCTGGGTGACCAGCTACGGCATGCCGGCCTGGCTGCGCGCGATCAACGACCTGCCGGTCTACGACGGCCTTCGCGCGGGCCTCGATAGCGTCGGGCTCACCGACCACTACGCGGTGTTCGGTGCCGCGATCGCGCCATCGTTCGTGCTGCTCGCGATCGCGTTCCGGCCGGTCACGCGCACGCTCGGTCTGCTCGGCGGGGTGCTGTACTGGGTGACGCTCCTGAGCGCGGTGCTCGTCGTGCTGAGCTACCTGACCCATGCGCTGCCGAGCCCGTGGAACGCCCTCTGGGGTTCGGAGGCGTTGGCGCTCGCGGTGATCGGGCTGCTTGCGATCGCCTGCGCGATCCTGGCACTGGTCCGGCGGGTGCGTCCGGGCTGGCCGGCGGTCATGCTGATGCTGCTGTTGCCGATCGCGGTGGCGAGCACCCTGCTGTTCGGATACTGGCCTCACGGTTCGCTGATCCTGATGGGCCTCTGGGTGGCCGTCATCGCGTACGGCTGGCCCGGAAGCGCCGGTGACCACCGGTAGCGTGGATGTATGCGTGTCGCCACCTGGAATGTGAACTCGATCCGTACTCGTGCCGGCCGGGTGGTCGACTGGCTGGTGCGCGAGGACGTCGATGTGCTGGGCATGCAGGAGATCAAGTGCAAGCCCGAGCAGTTCCCGGTCGAGCTGTTCGAGCAGGCCGGCTACGAGGTCATCGCGCACGGCACGAACCAGTGGAACGGCGTTGCCTTCGCCAGCCGGCTGCCGATGACCGACGTCGAGACCCATTTCGCCGACCAGCCCGGCTTCCTGAAGGGCGTCGAGGGGGACGACCTGCCGATCGAGGCGCGTGCGCTCGGGGTGACCGTGGCCGACCTGCGCCTGTGGAGCCTGTACGTGCCGAACGGCCGGGCGCTCGGTGACCCGCACTACCACTACAAGCTCGACTGGCTGGCGCGGCTGCGCATGGATGCGCTCGGCTGGCTCACCGCGAACCCGGATGCCGCGATCGCGCTGATGGGGGACTGGAACGTGGCGCCGACCGACGCCGACAACGGCGACCCCACCGTGATCGAGGGGGTAACCACGCATGTGTCGCCGCAGGAGCGGGCCGCGTTCAACGCGTTCGCCGAGGCGGGGTACATCGACGTGGTGCGGCCGCACGTGCCGGAGGGGCTGTTCACCTACTGGGATTACAAGCAGCTGCGCTTTCCGCGCAACGAGGGTATGCGGATCGACTTCATCCTCGGCTCGCCGGCGTTCGGAGCGGCGGTGACGGATGCCGCCATCCACCGCAACGAGCGCAAGGGTGACGCGCCGAGCGATCACGTGCCCGTGGTCGTCGACCTGGCCCTGGACGACGAGGACGACGACCGTCCGATGATCTTCTGACGCCTGGCCTACTTACGCCGCGGGTAACCGCTGCCGCTAACAGTGTGCGGTGCTCAGTGCAGCAGCTCAGTGCAGCAGCGCGGTCCACAACAGCAGCACGGCGACCGAGCCGAGCGTCGTGATGAACACGGTGTCGCGGGCGATGATCACGCCCCGGTCGTAGCGCTGGGCGTAGTTGAACACGTTCTGGGCGGTCGGCAGCGCGGCCAGCACGACAACCGCGAACAGCTCCTGCCCCGACAGCCCGAACACGAACTGGCCCAGCAGCCAGGCGAACACGGGCATCAGCGCGAGCTTGATGAACGACGCGAGCAGCACATCACGCCGACCCGAGCCGACTTGCAGGATTCGCTGCCCGTGCAGCGACATCCCGTAGCTGATCAGCATCACCGGCACCGCGGCGCCGCCGATCAGCCGGATCGGCTCCATCACCATGGTGGGCAGTTCCACCCCGGTCAGTGACACCACGAGGCCGAGCGCCGATCCGATAATGATCGGGTTGCGCACCGGCTGCAGCAGGATCCGGCCGAGCGAGGCGCGACCGCCGGTGCGGATGTCGAGGATGGCGAGGATGATCGGGGTGAAGATCAGCAGCTGCAGCAGCACGACCGGGGCCGAGTAGGCGGCGTCGCCGAGCACGTACAGCGAGACCGGGATGCCGATGTTGTTGGCGTTGACGTAACCCGCGCTGACTGCGCCGATCGTCGCCTCGGGTGCCGGGCGCTTCCAGATGAGCACCGCGACGACGGCGAACAAGGCGGTGGCGGCGAGCGCCGCGCCCAGCGAGACGACCAGCAGGGGAGAGAACAGCCGGTCCACGTCCGCGTCGGCGAGCACCGTGAACAGCAGGAACGGCGACAGCACATAGAAGACCGTCCGCGCGATCACCGGTTGGGCATGATCGCCGAGGACGCCGCTGCGACCGGTCAGATAGCCAACGAGGATGATGGCGCCGATGACCACGAAACCGGTAATGACGCCTGACACTCCCCCATTGTCTCAGGCGCCGGATGCCGTGCCTGACTGGTTAGGCGGCTTCGCGTTCCTTGATCAGGTCGAGGGCGACGTCGACGATCATGTCTTCCTGGCCGCCGACCATCTTGCGACGGCCGAGCTCCATCAGGATCTCGATGGTCGGGATGCCGTAGCGGGCCGCCGCGCGCTCGGCGTGCAGCAGGAACGACGAGTAGACGCCCGCGTAGCCGAGCCCGAGGGTCTCGCGGTCGACCTGCACCGGGCGCACCTGCAGCGGGCGGACGATGTCGTCCGCGGCATCCATCAGCGCGAACACGTCGGTGCCGTGGTTCCAGCCCATCTTGTCGGCCACGGCGATGAACACCTCGAGCGGTGCGTTGGCCTTGAGGATTCCGCTGCCGCGGATGATCTTGATCATCAGGTCGGTGCCGATATTGCCCGAGCCGATGATCGCTGCGTTCGCTGGCTGAGTCTTGCCAGGCCCCTTCACTTCGTTGTGCGCCAGTTCGAGCATTTTGTTCGAAACTTCGGCATCCGTTCAAGATATCGAACAATACCAGCGCGGGTGAAGTCAAGTTCACCCGGCGCGCGGCATTTGCACGACCGGTTGTCGTGGCGTATTCATAAGGCATGCCTCGACTGACCCCCGCCGTGTTGCGGACGCTCGACATCCTCGAGTTGTTCCTCGATGGTGGAGCGCCGCTGAGCGCGCCGGAGGTGGTGAAACTCACCGGCCTGCCCCGCACCACCGCGCACGAACTGCTCGGGACGCTGACCGCGCGCGGGTATCTGCAGAAGGATGAGCAGGCGGGCACCTATCGACTGGGCGTGCGGCTGCTGCACCTGGGCAACGCCTATTCGTCGCGATTGGACATCCTCCAGGAGGCCAACGAGGTGGCTCGGGATGTCTCGGACGCCACCGGCGAAACGGTGAGCGTCGCCCTGCTCCAAGGGGCCGAGGTGTTCTACCTCGCGAAGATCGAGAGCCGTGACATCCTGCGCCTGCCCTCCAGCATCGGCCAGCGACTGCCCGCGAACGTCACCGGCCTCGGCAAGGCACTGCTCGCCTACCTGCCGCCCGCGCGGGTGCGCGCCCTCTTCCCCGATCCGCAGAACCTGCCGGTGATGACCGAGCACTCGATCCGCACCCTCGGCGAGCTGGAGCGTGAGCTGGAAACAGTACGCGCGAGGGGCGTGGCCTTCGAGCGCGAGGAATCAACGC
Organism: Diaminobutyricimonas sp. LJ205; assembly: GCF_009755725.1. Classification (NCBI taxonomy): domain Bacteria; kingdom Bacillati; phylum Actinomycetota; class Actinomycetes; order Micrococcales; family Microbacteriaceae; genus Ruicaihuangia; species Ruicaihuangia ninglii. The sequence goes on from NZ_CP046619.1 coordinate 3,040,119, forward strand.
CGAATATCCGATGTGCCGCGGCGCCGGTCCGCGACGTGCGCGGCGACGTCGTCGCCGCGATCAGCGCGTCGGTGTCGACCACGCGGTGGCAGCAGTTCCCCGAGCAGCACTGGGTCGACATCGTGACGGATGCCGCCGCGCACCTCTCCGGGCTGCTGGGTTACGAGCCGCGGGCCGAAGGGTTGCCCGGCACCGCCTGACCGGTTGGCGTACCGGTTCCTAGGCGTCCGCGCTCGGAAGCGCTTGCGGACGGAATTTCACTGCGCGTAGCCTCGTGGAGTGCTCGCGCGTCGGACGCCGAGGCGCGAAAAATCGCCCCGCCCCGCCCACCTCGCAGCACACGACGATCCTTGTCGAGGGTGCCGAGAAACTGGAGACGTCATGGCCCACGACACCACCGGTGCGGACGCCATCCGTGCCCAGCTCGGTGGAACGCTGCTGCTGCCGGACGAGTCCGGCTACGACGAAGCCCGCACCGTCTGGAACGCCATGATCGACCGGCGGCCTCGCATGATCGTCCGCTGCGCCAGCGTCGGAGACGTGGTGGTAGCGATTCGCACCGCCCGTGAGCAGGAACTCGAGATCGGCGTGAAATGCGGCGGCCATAGCGTGGTCGGCCATGCGGTCCCCGACGGCGGGTTGATGATCGACCTGACGCCGATGGGTGCGGTGCGGATAGACCCGGAACGCCAGACCGCGCACGTGCAGGGAGGTGCGCTGCTCGGTGCGCTCGACCGCGCGACGCAACAGCACGGGCTGGCCACCACGGCCGGCAACGTCTCGCACACCGGCGTCGGCGGGCTGACCCTCGGCGGCGGAATGGGCTGGCTGGCGCGCCGCTTCGGCCTCACCTGCGACAACGTCCTCTCGTTCGAGATGGTGACCGCCGACGGGGAGGTCGTGCGGGCCAGCGCTTCCGAGAACCCGGACCTGGATTGGGGACTGCGCGGCGGAGGCGGCAACTTCGGCGTGGTGACCGATTTTGAGCTGCAGCTGCATCCGGTGGACGGCCGGACCTTGATCGCCACCCTGTCTTTCCCGCTGGAGCAAGCCCAGTCGGTGCTGAGCCGCTGGCGCGACCTCAGCGCCGAGGCTCCCCGCGAGGCGACCTTCACGGCGTTGATCGCATCGGATGGCACCGTGAGCGTCGGCTTCGTCTGGGTCGGCGACCCCGACCGCGGCCGGCTGCTGCTGCCGTCCTTGCGCGCACTCGGTCGGCCCATATCCGAGCAGGTGATGGAGAAGACGTACGTCGACCTGCAGCGAATGGACGACACCGGTCGGGGCGGCACGGTCCGGAAGTACTGGAAAGGCCATTACCTCACCTCCCTGCCCGACGGGGCCATCGATGCCCTGCTGGTGCGGGACGGTGTCGACGGTCACCGCGACATGCTTCCCGATGCATCGCTCCAGGCCTACGGCGGCGCCATCGCCGACGTTGCCGACGAGGCCACCGCCTTCAGCCACCGCGGCACGCTGTTCGAGTACGTCGCGGCGACCGGTTGGACCGACCCGGCCGAGGACGAGACCCGGATGGCGGTCGCCCGCCAGAGCGCGGCGGCGCTAGAGCCGTTCGCCAGCGGCCTGTACGTCAACGCGATGGCTGACGAGGGGGCCGCCGGCGTCCGGCGCGCGTACCCGCCCGCCAAACTCGAACGACTCCGGGCACTGAAGGCCAAGTACGACCCGCACAACGTGTTCCACCTCAACGCCAACATCACGCCGGCTTGATCTCGACGGCGCTGGCAGTGATCGGTGCGCACACGGCGGTCCACCGCTAATCTCGGCACATGGCCCACATCGATGTGACTGGCGGCGAACTGTACGTCGAGACTGATGGTGATCCGGCAAACCCTGCCGTCTTGCTCATTCACGCCGGCATCGCGACACTGCGGATGTGGGACCCCATCGTGCCGCAACTGAGCGCCGATCACTATGTCATCCGCTATGACACGCGGGGTTTCGGCAAGACGCGTACCGAGAATGTCGAGTTCTCGAACCGGGCCGACGCTCTAGCGGTGCTCGATGATCTCGGCGTGCAGCGTGCCACCCTCGTCGGCGCTTCCCGAGGCGGCGTGATCGCGATTGACACCGCACTCGAGTTTCCGGAACGGGTCGCCGGCCTGGTGGTCGTCGGGGGTGCGCCGAGCGGATTCTCGGATGTCGACCTGACCACCCACGAGGACCAGCTGTTCGACGCCATCGACGCCGCGTACGAGAAGAAGGACTGGGAGCGGATGCTCCGGCTCGAGGTCGAAGTATGGAGCTTCGGCCCGCACCGAACGGCCGATGAGCTCGACCCTGGCTTCGTGCAGACCGCCTACGACTTGAACCTCGCCAACCTGCCGCACGTCGAAGAGGACCCGAGCCCGATCCCGATCGACCCGCCGGCCGTTGACAGGCTCGGCGACATCGACGTTCCCGCCCTGATCATGGTCGGCGAGCACGATGTCAGCGAAACGCTCGTGCAGTACGAGTACCTGCTGTCGACGCTGTCCGACGCCACCGGAGCCCGATTCCCCGACGCGGCCCACCTGCCGAGCGTCGAGCAGCCCGGCGACTTCGTCCGGGTGCTGACCGACTGGCTGCGCGCCAACCGGCTCTAACGCAACGAAGACCCCGTCTCCGCGGAAAAGCACGCAACAAACCCTCGCCAAACACAATCAAACGCCGCGATTCGCCACCTAGGCTCGATATCAAAGCCCTTTTGATGCGCACGACGGGAGGTTGAACCATGTCGCACACCATTCAGCAGAACGCGATCATCGGCGAACCCGAGGTCGTCGAGGATGTCACGAAGAACACGGCCTGGGTTGCCCTCAAGGCCGCGGCATCCGCCCTGCGCCCATTGCAGGTGCACGACGGCAGCATCCCGGATGAGGCCGCTCATGCCGATGCCCGCGCGCACGTCGCGACCATCACCGAGAGCCTGCGTGCGCTCGCCCCGGTGCTGCCGCATGACGCCACCTACCTCGAAGCCTGCGCGGTCGACTTCGACCGGTGGGCGGCGGAGGGCTTCAGCGTCCCCGACTTCTACGACTCGTTGGTCGCGTTCCACCCGGAGCAGAGCCGCGCCGACGGCGTCAAGCACGTGGTTGTCTTTCCGATGTACACGCAGAACGGCTCGACCGACCGGCTGGTCGAGGCGGTGCTGGTCGAGGTGATCTGGCCCGAGTTCGTCGCCGACCTGGAGGCCGGCGCCTACTCGAACAAGCTGTTCGTGCCGATCCGCTTCCTCGACTTCACCGACGGGTACGACACCAACTCGGCCGTGCTGTTCCCGGAGACGGTCGCGATGCGCGAGATCCCGCGATTCACCTGGGGAGCGATCTTCGCCGACCGGGAAGCCGCTCGGTTCCGCCGGGTGGTCGCCGCGGCATCCGAGATCACCAAGCTCGACCTGCCCGAGGACGCCCAGCGGTTGATCGACGACCAGGCACTGACCGAGCAGACCTTCGTGATGTGGGATTTGATCCACGACCGCACGCACATGCGCGGCGATCTGCCGTTCGACCCGTTCATGATCAAGCAGCGGATGCCGTACTTCCTCTACTCCCTTGAGGAACTGCGCTGCGACCTGACCGCGTTCCGCGAGGCGGTGCGCCTGGCGCGGGCCGAGGACACCGACGAGCTCACCCGCGACCGGGCGAAGCTCGTGCAGTACGCGGTGATCTTCGACCGGATCTTCCGGTTCGCGATCACCGGCAGCCGAGTGCGCAACTACGACGGCCTCGGCGGCCAGCTGCTGTTCGCCTGGCTGCACCAGCACGGCGTGCTGCACTGGACCGACACCCAGCTGGCCTTCGATTGGGACGAGGTGCCGGATGTCGTGAACCGACTGGGCGAGGCAATCGACGAACTCTACTGGCGGTCGATCGACCGGCCCAAGGTCGCGCACTGGCTGGCCGCGTACCAACTGGTATCGACAACGCTCACCCCGCACCCTGCATCGGCATGGGCTCGCGGACTTCCCGACGAGGTGCTCGCCGGGCCGCCGAAGGGCTACACCGACCAGATGCTGGACGACGAGTTCCCGCTGTCGATGTTCTACGAGGCGCTGCAGAAGAAGATGACCGGCGTGATCGAGTCCACCTCCGGGATCACCGGGCGGTCGTAGACCCCCGTTGGTCGAGCTTGTTGAGACCGAATCGGCAAGCTCGACCAACGGAAAGCCCGACGCCGTCTCCGTCGAACGGCGGATGCCGAGGCATCCACCGTTCGTTACGTTTGAACGATGACCACCGACGAATGGGTGCGCCCGCGCCCGGATGCCTCGGGCGTGCGGCGCGACGCACTGTCCGCCGCCCTGCTCGCGCTCGGAGCCGCGATCTCGGCGCTGCTGTACACGCGCGTCGGCTGGTACGAGGACCCCGCGCCGCTCTGGCTGTCCGCCCTCGCGATCGCCGGGTTCACCGTGCCGCTCGCGTTCCGCCGCCGCGCGCCCGAGCTGGTCGCCATCATCGTCTCGGCCGCGTTCTTCGTCACCGCTCAGTTCCGGGTCCCCGAGCTGCTGTTCTGCAACATCGCGCTGTTCATCGCCATTTACACCCTGGGCGCCTGGGGCCCGAACCGGCGGCGGGCGACCCTGCTGCGGGCGGCCATCATCATGGCCATGCTGGTCTGGGTGGCGGTCAACCTCATCGTGACCGTGAACAATCCGGACTGGATGCCGGAACTCTCCCGATCCGGGATCTTCTCGCAATTGGCCGCGCTGGCGGTGATCCAGGTGCTGACCAACCTGCTCTACTTCGGTGCCGCCTACTTCTTCGGCAACGTGGGCTACGCGGCGGCGCGAGAACACGCAGAACTCGAACGGCGCACCGCCGAACTGCACGCCGCTCGCGAGCGGAACGCCGCCCAGGCGGTCGCCCTCGACCGGGTGAACATCGCCCGCGAGCTGCATGATGTCGTCGCGCACCACGTCTCGGTGATGGGCGTGCAGGCCGGAGCCGCCCGCCGAGTGATGCACGCCGATCCAAACCAGGCGGCCGCTTCGCTCGCGGTGATCGAACAGAGCGCCCGCAACGCAGTCGACGAATTGCACCGGCTGCTCACCACGCTGCGCGAGTCGGACACGGATGCCGCCAGCTCCAGCGCGTCGACCAGGGGCGTCGATCAGCTCGGCGACCTTGCCGAGGAGGCCAGGTCTGGCGGGACACCGGTGGAGCTCAACGTCATCGGCACCCCTCGACCGGTAACCCCTCTGATCGGTTTCACCTTGTACCGGGTTGCACAAGAAGCACTGACGAACACCCGCAAGCACGGCGGACCGCAAGCCGGCGCCGACATGCGACTGCGATACCTCGACGATCAGGTCGAGCTTGAGATCGTGGACACCGGCGTCGGCCGGAGCCTCGCCCCGGACCGGGGCGGCCTCGGCCAGGTCGGAATGCGAGAGCGGATTGCCGCGGTCGGCGGAGAACTCGAACTCGGGCCGCGCGCTCGGGGCGGCTACCTGGTGCGTGCCCGCATCCCGTTGGGAGCCGCCCAGTGATCCGGGTCCTGCTGGTCGACGACCAGGAACTGGTGCGGGCCGGGTTCCGGATCATCCTGAAGAGCGAGCCAGGCATCGAGGTCGTCGGCGAGGCGACATCCGGATCGGACGCCATCCGGCTGGCCCGCGAGCTGAACCCGGATGTCATCTGCATGGACATCCAGATGCCAGGGATGGACGGACTTGAGGCCACCCGCGAGCTCGTCAGTGATCCGACGGTCATCAGCCGCGTGCTGATCCTCACCACCTTCGACCGCGACGACTACCTGTTCTCGGCGCTCAGCGCCGGGGCCAGCGGATTCCTGCTGAAGACCGCGTCGCCCGAGAATCTGGTCGACGCGGTGCAGGTGATCGCCCGTGGGGACGCGCTGCTCTCACCCAAGGTCACCGCCCGGGTGATCGCGGAGTTCGGGTCTCGACAGGCTGCCGTGCTGAGCCCGTCGAAGCATCGACCAGCGGAGGGGGCTCACCCAGCGGAGGAGCCGCGTCCAGCGGGTACGCCCGACCACGGGCTGACGGACCGCGAGTACGAGGTGCTCAGCCTGGTCGCGCAGGGCTGGTCGAACGCCGAGATCGCCTCCGCACTTTTTGTCGGCGAGGCAACCGTGAAGACCCATGTTTCGAAGGTGCTCATGAAACTCGGGGTTCGCGACCGGGTGCAGGCCGTTGTGTACGCCTACGAAAACGGACTGGTGCGAACCGGCAAATAGGGGTTGACCCCACCCGCCCACCGATCTAGCGTTTAAGCAATCCGTTAATTAAGGAGTTGCTTACTAAATGGCGAATGACGAACTCAGCACCGTCTTCGCAGCCCTCGCTGATCCGACGCGGAGGGCGATCCTGTCGCGGCTGCGGCAGGGCGCGGCGACGGTGGGTGAGCTCGCCGAACCGTTTTCGATGAGCAGGCCGGCCATCAGCCAGCACCTGCGGGTGCTGGAGAAGGCGGGACTGATCGAGCGGGCAGCCACGGCGCAGTGGCGCACCTGCACCCTGCGCACCGAACCGCTCGAGGATGTCTCCGACTGGATCGACCGCCACCGCGGCGCCTGGAACGAGCGCTTCGACCTGCTCGATGAGCGACTCCGTGAACTCAAAAGAGAGAACACCGATGCCTGAGCGCAACACCACGCAACAGAAGCAGTTCACCATCGTCCGCGTGTTCGATGCCCCACGCAGCGTCATCTGGCGCGCCTGGACCGACCCCGACGAAGCGGCCACCTGGTGGCACCCGCGCGAGGTGGTCACCCCGCGGGCCTCCGTCCGCATCGACGCACGCGTCGGCGGCCGCTACGAGCACCGGATGATCGCCCCCGACGCCACCGAGTACCCGACCGGCGGCGAGTACCTCGAGGTGCAGGAGCCCGAGCGGCTCAAGTTCACCTGGGCAGACCCGGGCGATCCGCTGGAGGACGCCCCGGTGATCACGGTCGTGCTGGCCGAGCTCGACGGCGACCGCACCGAGATGACCTTCACCGTGCAGGGCGTCGACGGCCAACCCGGTGATGACTACATCTACGACGGCTGGGACCAGGCGTTCGACATCCTCGTCGAGCACCTTCGCTGAGCAGCATCCCCCTCAAGGCGGACAGCCGAAACCCACCACGAGACGGATGCCGCGGGCATCCGGGCATCCGTAACGTGGAGGCATGCTCGAATTAAAGGGACTTAACCGGTCGTTCGGCGACCGGCACGTGCTGCGGGATGTCAGCTTCGCCGTCGCCCCCGGCCGGATGACCGGCTTCGTCGGCGGAAACGGCGCAGGCAAGACCACGACGATGCGCATCATCCTCGGCGTGCTCGCGGCGAACTCGGGAACGGTGACGCTCGATGGCCGCCCGCTCACCGCCACCGACCGCACTCGCTTCGGCTACATGCCGGAAGAGCGCGGGCTGTACCCGAAGATGAAGGTCGCCGAGCAGACCATCTACCTGGGCCGGCTGCATGGCATGTCGACGGATGCCGCGACCCGCGCCACCACGGAGCTGCTTGAGCAGCTTGGCCTGGCCGAGCGCGCGAACGACCCGATCGAGAGCCTGTCGCTCGGCAACCAGCAGCGCGCGCAGATCGCGGCCGCGCTGGTGCATGACCCCGAGGTGCTGATCCTCGACGAGCCGTTCTCGGGGCTCGACCCGATGGCGGTCGAGGTGGTGCAGTCGGTACTCGCCGGCTATGCCGCCAGGGGAGTGCCGGTGCTGTTCTCCTCGCACCAGCTCGACATCGTCGAGCGACTCTGCGACGACCTGGTCGTCATTGCGGACGGGCAGATCAGGGCCAGCGGGTCCCGCGAGGGGCTGCGCGCTCAGCACTCCGGCGAGCGCTACGAGCTCGAGGTTGCCGGTGACGCCGGCTGGCTGCGCGACGAGCCGGGCATCGACGTGCTCGAGTTCGACGGCGGATATGCCGTATTCGACGCGACTCAGGATGGCGCGGCCCAGCGCGTGCTGCAGAAGGCCGCAGCATCCGCCCCCGTCCAGCGCTTCGCTCCCAAGCAGCCGAGTCTCGCCCAGATCTTCAAGGAGGTCATCAAGTGACCAGTCGCCACACGTCACCCGGAACCCTGCAGGGCACCTGGCTCGTCGCCGAACGCGAGGTGCGGATGCGGATGCGCAGCAAGAGCTTCCTGATCTCCACCGGCATCCTGCTGCTGCTCGTGCTCGCTGGTGTGATGCTGCCCTCCCTGTTCGCCGACAACTCGCTGCCCAAGGTGGCCGCGGTCGGCTCGGCGGTTTCGGTCGCCGAATCCACCGGCGCTCTCGAGGTCACCGAGGCCGCCTCGGTGGACGAAGCTGAAGAGCTCGTCCGCTCGGAGGAAGTCGCCGCCGCGCTGGTGCCCGACCCCGGGTCACCGACTGAGGTGGCGGTGATCGCGCTCGAGGAAGTGCCGGGCTCGGTGCTGAACCTGCTCAGCGTCGCCCCGACGATTGAACTGCTCGAGCCGTCGGACGCGAACCCTGCGCTGGCGTACCTGGTGGCATTCGCGTTCGGCCTGATCTTCTTCGTCTCGGCGATCACCTTCGGTTCGATGATCGCGCAGAGCGTGGTCGAGGAGAAGCAGACCCGCATCATCGAAATCCTGATGGCCACGCTGCCGGTTCGCGTGCTGCTCGCCGGCAAGATCGTCGGCAACAGCATCCTCGCGTTCGGTCAGATCCTGCTGGTGGCGATCGTCACCGGGGTCGGCATGCTCGCCTCCGGTCAGGACCTGCTGCTCGCTGACGTCGGACCGTCGATCGTCTGGTTCGTGGTGTTCTTCCTGTTCGGCTTCGTGCTGCTGGCGGCCATGTTCGCCGCGACCGGTGCGATGGTGTCGCGCCAGGAAGACCTCGGCGCGACCACGACCCCGGTGACGATGCTCATCATGGTCCCGTACTTCGCGATCATCTTCTTCTACGACAACCCACTGGTGCTGACGATCATGTCGTACGTGCCGTTCTCCGCTCCGGTCGGGATGCCGATGCGGGTGTTCCTGGGCGAAACGCTGTGGTGGGAGCCGGTGCTCTCGCTGATCGTGCTGATCGTCTCGACCATCATCGTGATCGGGATCGGCTCGCGGATCTACTCGAACTCGCTGCTGCGGACCGGCGCCCGGGTCACCCTCAAGGAGGCGCTGACCGGCGCGTAACCGGCCCCGCCCCTTCCCTTACGGTGAGGTGCCCGAAAGTCCTAGTGCAGCCGCCCGCGCACTAGGACTTTTGGGCACCTCAGGGCGTCAAGCAGGGGCGACGGGCTGCCGCAGGATCGTCTTGAGCTTCTCGGCAGGGGTTCGGCGCGGGTCGCTGAGGTAGATCTCGTGGTGTTTCCCCGTCATCCGCAGTCCCTGGGCGGGGATGAACTCGTTGTGCATCGCCTCGAGCACCGGGCCCTCATCGTCGTAGGCGCCGACGTGCAGGGTCTGCACACACAGTCCTTCGTCGAATCGTTCGAGGCGCAGGGCGTCGAGCAGCGGTGCGCCGTTCTTTCGGGCGATGGTTTCGCGCGCCTGATCGAACTGTTCGGGCGTGATCCACTCGGGGACCAGGTTCATCAGCGTCCAGTCCCACCGCGATTTGTCCCGCGCGGTGGTGAAGCTGGCCATGTCGTCGGACCACCAGAGCGCTTCGAGCGGCATCACCGCGTAGTCGCGTCCGAGCTCACCCTTGCTGAGGAACTTCAGCGCGTACGCGACGGGATAGATCGTTGTCAACGCGCCCTGGTAGGCCTCGGCATTGTTGGGGTCGCCGTGCCCGTCGATCATCAGGAACTGCATCGCGGGCACCGTCACGACCGAGAATTTGCCACGCGCCGCGGTGTAGCTGTCGATCTGGTTCTTGAAGTCGACCTTCACGAGCACCAGAGTATGCGGCGGGATTCCGCCCCGAGACGACAGAATGGAACGCGTGACTCAACTCCACGATGTGAACGTGCGCGGCTTTGCTTCTGACAACTACGCGGGCGCGCATCCCGAGGTGCTTGCCGCGATCGCGGACGCCAACGGCGGCCACCAGATCGCCTATGGCGAGGATGTCTACACCGCACGCTTGCAGGAGGTGTTCCGCGAGCACTTCGGCGAGCAGGCCGAGGTGTTCCCCGTCTTCAACGGCACCGGAGCGAACGTCACCGCGCTGACTAGCCTGCTGCCGCGCTGGGGCGCGGTGATCGCCGCGAAGACCGCGCACATCAACACCGATGAGGCCGGCGCCCCGGAGCGGGTGAACGGCCTCAAGCTGCTCACCGTCGACACCCCGGACGGCAAGCTCACCCCCGAGCTGATCGACGAGGAAGCCTGGGGCTGGGGCGACGAGCACCGCGCGCAACCGCTCGCGGTGAGCATCACGCAGACCACCGAGCTGGGCACGCTGTACTCGGTCGACGAGATCCGCGCGATCGCCGACCACGTGCACGCCCGCGGGATGCGCCTGCACATGGACGGCGCCCGGCTGTCGAACGCGGCCGCCGCGCTGGGCGTGCCGTTCAGGGAGTTCACCACGGATGCCGGCGTCGACATCCTCAGCTTCGGCGGCACCAAGAACGGGCTGCTCTACGGTGAGGCCATCGTGGTGCTGAACCCCGAGGCATCCAACGGCCTGATCTACCTGCGCAAACTGAACATGCAGCTGGCCTCGAAGATGCGGTTCGTGTCTGCGCAGCTGATCGCGCTGCTTAGCGATGAGCTGTACCTGCGCTCGGCGCGGCATGCGAACGACATGGCGACGCGGCTGCGCGCGCGGCTCGAGTCGGAGATCTCGGCAGGCTCGATCAGCGGGGGAGGCTCGATCAGTGGGGTCAGCTTCACCCAGGCCACCCAGTCGAACGCGGTGTTCGCGATCCTCCCGCCGGGGGTTGCCGACCGGCTGCGCGAGCAGTTCCGCTTCTACGACTGGAACCCGGCGACCGGGGAGGTGCGCTGGATGTGCTCCTTCGACACCACCGAGGACGACATCGACGCCTTCGCTGCGGCGATCCGCGAGGAGCTAAGCCGCGCATAGGCATTTCCGGCACTGACGCGCTAACCCACTGACCCCTCCGGCAGCACCTTCCCAGCGAAGCGGAGGAAGGTGGGGATGTGAGCGTCTTTGCAACGAAACCCTGGTTGAGTGCCTACGCGAAGGGGGTTCCGAGCGAGATCCCGCCGAGTGACGAAACCCTGGTTGATCTGATCGACGCGTCCACGCGCAAATACCGCGGCAAGCCTGCACTCGACTTCTTCGGTGCGACCACCCGGTACTCCGAACTGGGTGAGCAGATCACCAGGGCGGCGGAGGGTTTGCGCCGACTGGGCGTCGCCCGCGGCGATCGGGTCGCGCTGGTGCTGCCGAACAGCCCGCAGCATATCGTCGCGTTCTACGCGGTGCTGCGCCTCGGCGCCATTGTCGTCGAGCACAACCCGCTCTACACAAAACCGGAACTGCGTCACCAGTTCGAAGACCACGGCGCCCGCACCGCCATCGTCTGGGACAAGGTCGCGGAGACCGTCAACGATTTTCCGTCGGATCTGCACGTCGACACCGTCATCGGCGTGGACATCACCCAGGGAATGCCTCTCAAGACCCGGATGGCGCTCAAGCTTCCGCTCAGGAAGGCCCGCGACGCGCGTGACCAACTCACCGCCGGGCGGCTGCCCCGGGGGGTTGTGCCGTGGGAAGACGTGGTCAATTCGCCCCGATTGCGGCGCTCGCATCCACGTCCGGTCGCCGACGACGTAGCGGTTCTGCAATACACGAGCGGCACCACCGGAGCGCCGAAGGGTGCCATCCTGACGCATCGCAACCTGCGGGTGAACGCTGCCCAGGGCGAAGCGTGGGTGCCCGGACTGCGTCGCGGTCGGGAGGTGTTCTACGCGGTGCTGCCGATGTTCCATGCCTACGGGCTGACGCTGTGCCTGACCTTCGCGATGGCGATGGGCGCGCGACTGGTGCTGCTGCCCAAGTTCGACGAGAAGCTCATGCTCGACGCGATGAAGCGCACGCCGGCAACCTTCCTGCCCGCGGTTCCGCCGATCTACGACCGGTTGGTGCGCGCTGCCCGCGAGAAGCACGTCAGCCTGCGCAGCATCCGCTACGGCATCTCCGGGGCGATGAGCCTGGCGCCCGCCACCGTCGAGACGTGGGAGAAGGCAACCGGCGGGCTTCTCGTCGAGGGCTACGGGATGACCGAGTCCTCACCGGTCGCGCTCGGCAATCCGATCGGGCCCAGCCGCCGCCCGGGAACGGTTGGCGTGCCGTTTCCGTCAACCGAGATCCGCGTGGTCGATCCGGATGACCCCACCGTCGATCGCGGGTTCGAGGAGGAAGGCGAGCTGCTGCTGCGCGGGCCGCAGGTGTTCCTCGGCTATTGGAAACGGCCGAACGACACCGCCGAGTCGCTGCTGCCCGGCGGCTGGCTACGCACCGGCGACATCGTGCGCGTGTCGGTCGATGGCTACGTGACGGTGGTCGACCGGATCAAGGAGCTGATCATCACCGGCGGGTTCAACGTCGCACCGAGCGAAGTGGACCGGGCGATGCTCGCCCACCCCGCGGTGATCGATGCCGCGACCGTTGCCCTGCCGAACAAGTACGGCGGCGAGGACGTTGCCACCGCGGTGATCCTGGCCGATGGCTCTTCGCTGGACGTCGAGGCACTGCGGGCCTGGTGCCGCGAGCGGCTCGCCGACTACAAGGTGCCGAAGACCGTGGTCCAGTTCACCGAACTACCCCGCTCGCTGGTCGGCAAGGTGCTGCGCCGGGAGGTCCGCGAACAGCTGATCCAGCAGCGCCCAGTGTAGGACGGACCTCGGCGCGCCGGTTGCGGCGCAGGTGAGGCGCGGGTTAGGGCGCGCGCAGCGCCCGGTAGTGCGCCCGCTCGGCCGGGTCGAGGTGCTCGGTGGCATAGCTGAGCATCGTCCGCGGCATCCGTGCCGCCTGCGCATCGAGGAAGCCGGTGAGCGTGGCACGGTCGACGCGCTTGCCGACCTCGCGCAGCATCCAGCCGACCGCCTTGTGGATCAGATCTTCCCGGTCGGCCAGCAGCCGTTCGGCGAGGTGCAGGGTCGGCGCGGCGTCGCCCTGCTTGATGAAGGCGAAGGTGGCGAGCACGGCGACGCGGCGCTCCCACAGCGACTCGCTCGCCGCCAAGTCGTCGAGCAGAACGAGTGACCGACCGGCCTGGGACTCGCCTGCCAGATATTCACCGACCAGGTACTCGGCCGAGCAGTCGACGAGGTCCCAGTTGTTCACCCGTCCGGCGCGCACCGCGTCGAGGTAGGCGGCGTGCAACGCCGCGCGCGCCGGCTCGTCGCGGGTACGCGAACGTTCGCCCGCTTCCACTGGGCGACCATCACGAAGAGCGCGGCAAGCCGGTGCTCGTGCACCGGACTCAGCAGCAGAGCGGATGCCTCGGCGAGCGGCATCCGATCGAATCCGCGCACCATGGCACGCGTCGCCGGCACCCGCAATCCGATGAAGACATCGCCCTCGCCGTACTGGCCCGGACCTGTCTTGAAGAAGCGCTGCAGAAAGGCGGCGTCCTCAGGGTTGCCGGCCGCGTCGAGCGCCGCCGCAAGTGCGGATGCGGTGGACGACTCGGTCATGCCGGAACCCTAGTTGAACCGCGGTCCCGCTACGACCCGTCGAACTCGAGCAGCACCTTGCAGCTCTCCTGGCCATTCGTCGCAACGGCGAAGGCCTCGGAGGCACGGTCCACGGGGAACGCGTGAGTGATCAGCTCATCGGCGGCGGGGGTCTCCGCAAGGATGGCGAGCGCGCGGTCCATCTCACTGGCGAAGCGGAACGAGCCGCGCAGATCGAGCTCTCGGCTCACGAGCAGACCCATCGGCAGCGAGATCGGATCGAGGGGGAGATTGCCCACCTGGACGATCGTGCCGCCAATGGCGACCGTCTTGATCAAGTGCGCAAGCGAAGCTCCGGCTCCCGAGGCTTCGATGGCGACGGTGTGCTCACTCGGCACGGGCTGCCCGACGTCGAGCACCTGGTCGGCACCGACCTTGAGCGCTCGTTCCCGGGCGGACTCCGCAGGGTCGATGGCGGTGATCTGCGCCGCTCCTGCAGCGCGGAGGGCGATGATGGCGAGCGCCCCGACCGGTCCGCATCCGCTGACCAGCACCTTCTGGCCGGCGACATCCCCGGCGCGGGAAACAGCGTGCAGCGCCACGGCGAACGGCTCCGCCAGCGCGGCCCGGCGCTTGCTCAGACCCTGAGGGATGATGCGCACCTGGCTCGAATGCACTGCGATCTCGTCGGCGAACGCGCCATCACGGTGCGGCGCCACGGCCGCGGAGCCGAGGTAGGACAGCTGCGGGTGCAGGTTCTCACGTCCGGTGAGACGAGAAGGCAGCGGCCCGGTCGTCGATGCTGGGTACACCGTCACGGCCGTCCCGGGGCTGACCGAGCTGACGGACTCGCCAATCGCGGTGACCGTGCCCGACAGTTCGTGACCAAGAACGAACGGATGCGATTGCACCGCGCTGCCCGACCGGCCGGACTTCCAGTAGGAGGTGTCCGAGCCGCAGATTCCAGCCCAGGCCACCCGGATCACAACGTCCTCAGGACCAACCGTCGGCGACGGCCGGTCTGCGAGCCGCAGATCGCCTGCCGCATGGAGTTCGAGGACGCGCATTAGGGCTACCTTTCCGCAGGTTACAGAACCGATGCGGAACGACATCGGCGCTCACATCAGCGTAACAGTACCTGTATGCCTATATGACAGGTTGGGATGCCTGGCCGGATGTTTCGGCTTCGACCGCGCGCACGAGGAGCGCAGTCCTGTCCATGTGGAAGCGCATCGCCGCGGCCGCGGCCTCGGAATCTCCCGCCACGATCGCGTCGACGATGCGCGCGTGCTCGTCATGCTCGTCGCCGACCAGGCCCACGGCTTCGCGGTGGGCGCGCAGGCGGGTCATTGCTTCGAACACCAGGCCGCGAACGGCTTCGGTGACGCCGAGCAGGGCCGGGTTCGCGCTCATGACGGCAATTTGGCGGTGCAGTTCGAGGTCCAGCGCCACGTAGGCGTTGGCATCCCCCACCGCATCGCGCATCGCCTTCTCGAGCGAGACGAGATCTTCCCGCTGCCGCCCTGTTGACTTGGTCGCCGCGAGAAGGGCCGCTTCAATCTCGAGCGGGCCGCGCAACTCCATCAGTGTTGTCAGCGGTTCGACCGACGTCCGGATCGCTCGAGACAGGAACAGGGCGACGAGATGCGAATCGAGTTGCCGAACGACCGCGTTGCGGCCGTTCGACAACTCGATGAGTCCCAGCGCCGCCAGTGCGCTCAGGGCTTCCCTGATCACGGGACGTGACACATTGAATCGCTCACTGAGTGCTGCAGTGGACGGCAGGGAGTCACCTGGCGCAAGCCGCGCCTCGTCGATGTAGGCGATGAGCGCTCGGTGCACCTGCGCCGTCAGGGGTTCGCGCATGAGATCGGTCGACACGGCTCCCAGCGTACTCATCACCGGTATCCCGAACTCTCGCGAACTGCCGGGCTAGAAGGTGTTGACCAAGCCCATGACGCCCACAAACATGATGGCCGCCGCGGAAATGAGGAGCATGACCGTCGTCGCCTTGCCGTCCTTGACGCGTGGGTCGGTCTGCTTGCGCGACAGGTAGATCGTGGCGATTGCGACACCGATCAGGAACACGGCGTTGAGCACACCCGCGAAGATCACCAGCGGCAGCGGAGAAGACACGATCGTCCCGAACAGGCCCCAGACGACGGGGAGGATGATCATGATCCACCGCATCCAGCGGTCTCGCTTGTCCTGGTCGAACCAGTCGAAGGCGCCGAACAGGGAGATCGTGTTGCCGATCTGGCGTCCGAGGCTCGGAACGTTGGCGATGATCGTCTTGAACAGCGCGAGGCCGGCGCCCAGCAGGAAGACGACTGCGCCCCACTCGCCCACGCCCGCCTCGAAGGTGCCGGACAGGGTGGTCATCACTTCGGTTCCTGCCGGCACGATGCCCTGAGGGTGCAGGACAGCGGCGCCAAGCATGTAGAACGCAGCGGTGCTCAGCGTGTAGATGACCCAGGAAACCCACGCGTCGACCTTCATCACCGAGATCCAGCCGCGAGCCCGTCGCGCCCAGTCGACGGACGAATCCCGGGGACCGGTCCACGCCGCGTATCCCTTTTCCACGCACCAGTAGGTGTAGGCGGTGGTCTCGCCGGCACCGATACCGGTGAGGCCGAACATCGACAGGGCGACACCCATGGCGCCGATCGCGATCTGGAACTGCATGCCCTCGGCGAGGTCGCCACCGGTCCAGGCGAACTCCGTGCCCTGGAGGATGAAGACCATGGCGACGGCGAACGCCGTCACGGCGAAGACGAGCACCGTCGATACGCGCTCAACCACGTCGTACCGGTTGAAGGCGTGGATGCCGATCGCGACGCCGGCGAGGATGGCGACCCAGGCGCCGATCGAAAGCAACGAGTAAGGCTCGCCGCCGATGGGGAACAGGCTGCTGAAGGCGAACGCTGCCGCGCTGATGACGCCAGCCTGGCTCGTCAGGAACTGCAGGAACATGAGCAGGACCAGCCAGGCCATCCAGCCGCGCTTACCCAGCCGGGGCGGAACGTCGTCGTAACCGGCAATGGCGACACGGCCCGTCGAGATCGTCCACCGGGCGAGCTCGATCTGTACCCAGACCTTGACGAATGTCGAGATGAAGACGAGCCAGAAGAGCATGAACCCGACCTGGGCACCGAGTGCGGTCGCGGTGAGAAGCTCGCCCGATCCCACGACGGCTGCCGAGGTGATCATCCCGGGGCCGAGGAAACGGAACCGGCCGCGCAGGGTCGTCGGCGGTTCCTTGATCTGGGTTCCGTCGACCACGTAGGGGTCGGTGCGCCGCACCGAACTCGACGGATTCAGCGTGTGGGTTGTGGTCATATCTGTGGCCTCCTCGCCAGTTCGCATCGCAGCTGCCCGACGCGTCCGGGAAAACCTAGCAGCCAGTAAGATAGGTTGCTAAATCCGTGCCGGAAATTCCCCCCGACGGCGCGCAAAAGGCCCCGATCCGATGAGGCCATCCAGCCATCGGATCGGGGCCCCTGCCGCAGGACTCAGCGCACCGACTTGCGTTCGTAAATCGCCGTGGACCACGCGTAGCCAATGCCGATGATCACGGCGCACCAGCCGATCGCGAGCACCGGGCTCCAGCCGAGCGGGGTGCCGAGCAACAGCCCGCGGATCGCCTCGATGAACGGCGTGAACGGCTGGTATTCGGCGAACCACTGCATCCACTCCGGCATCGACTCGGTCGGCACGAAGCCGCTGCTCAAGAACGGCAGGAAGGTCAGCAGGAGTGGCCAGTTGCTGGCCGTCTCGACCGACTTCGCCTGCATGCCCATGGCGACCCCGATCCAGCTGATCGCGAACGCAATGAGCACGAGCAGACCGGCGGCGGCGAGCCACTCGATCGGTCCAGCGGTCGGGCGGAAGCCGATCATCAGACCGACGCCGAGCACGAGCGCGACCGCGATGACCGCCTGGATGGTGTTGCCGAGGACGTGCCCGGCGAGTACGGCGGCCCGCGAGATTGCCATCGTGCGGAAGCGCGCGGTGATGCCCTCGGTCATGTCCATCGCGACCGTGGTCGCGGTGCCACCGGCGCTGCCCGCAATGGTCAGCAGCAGGATGCCCGGCATGATGTACTCCACATACGCCTCCCGCCCGCCCGCTGAAGTCGCCCCGGGCAGGCCGGCGCCGAGAGTGCCGCCGAACACGAACACGAAGAACAGCAGCAGCACGACCGGTCCCAGGATCGTGAACACGGACAGCCCTGGGTAGCGCACCATGTGCAGCAGGTTGCGTCGCAGCATTGTGATCGCGTCCGCGACGACGTGCGACTGTCGACTGGTGCCCCTCGTCATCTGGCGCTGGGCGGTGATGGTGGTCATGACTCGGTTCCCTTCGACTCGACCCGGCCGGTGAGCGCGAAGAACACGTCATCGAGGTCCGGGGTCTGGATGGTGAGGTCATCGACCTCGAGATTTGCCGCATCGAGACGGGCCAGCACCGTTCGCAGGGCGCCGACCCCGCCGTCGCTCGGCACCGTGAGGGCAAGCTCGGCGTTGTCACGTGCGGACTCATCGAGCACCCGCGAGGCGGCATCAAGCGCCGCGACATCCGCGAATCGGAGCCGGATGTGCCCTCCGGGCACGAGGCGCTTGAGCTCGTCCGGCGTCCCCTCGGCGACGATGCGGCCGCCGTCGAGCACGGCGATGCGGTTGGCGAGCTCGTCCGCCTCCTCGAGGTACTGGGTGGTGAGCAGCACGGTCGTGCCGTCTGCGACGAGGCCGCGCACGATATCCCACATGGTGTGTCGGCTGCGCGGGTCCAGGCCGGTGGTGGGCTCGTCGAGGAAGATCACGCTCGGCGTCGCGACGAGCGTCATCGCGAGATCGAGGCGACGTCGCATCCCGCCGGAATAGGTGGCGAGCGGTTTACGGGCGGCTTCGACGAGGTCGAATTGCTCGAGCAGCTCGGCTACCCGCGCCTTCGAGCGCTTGGCGCCCAGGTGCCGGAGCCGGGCCATCAGCATGAGATTCTCCTCGCCGCTGAGCAGGCCGTCCACCGCGGAGAACTGGCCGGTGAGGCCGATCGCGGCGCGCACGCCGTCCGGATCGCGCACCACGTCCGATCCGTTCACGAGCGCCGTGCCGCCGTCCGGACGCAAGAGTGTGCTGAGGATGTGCACGGTCGTGGTCTTGCCTGCGCCGTTGGGGCCGAGCAGCGCGAAGACGCTGCCGCGTGCGATCTCGAGATCGACACCGTCGAGCACCATCTGGGTGCCGAACGACTTGGTAAGGCCAATCATCTGAATGGCAGGGGACATCATCGTTTCCTTCCGTGGGGTCGTCGAAGAGACCCGTGTGGGGTCATTGATTGGACCGGCGGGTCAGTGGGACCCGGCGGGAGCGCGGAGCGCGCGAACGCTAGTGAGCGGCTCCGGGTGGGGCGTGGTACAGCGTGATTGCACCGTGACCGGTGCGGGCGTACAGCTCGAGAGTTTCCTCGCCCTCGGCGGGCGGTCCGGCGTCTGCCGACAGTTCGTTGCGGATGACACCCTTCTGACTGGACGCGTCGAGCCAAACCGCCGCGCCGCGCCGAACACCGAGGGTGATCGCGGCGCTCGTCGTTTGGATGCGTGCCGCGCCGCGGGTGAGTTCCTTGACGCGAACCGAACCGTGCGCGGAGCTGATGGTGAGCGCGGGGCCCGGATCGCCGAGTTCGACGGCCCCGGTCGCGGTCGTGATGTCGGCGGCGCCTCCGACGCTGCCGACATCGATGCCGGCATGCGAACCCTTGACCTTCAGGGCTCCGTCGACGCGTCCGATCCGAGCGTGCCCGGATTTGAAGGTCATGTCAGCGTCGCCCCGAATCTGTCCGATTCGAAGCTCGACGTGGCCGAGTTCGAGGTCAGCTTTGCCAACGCTCTCGATGGACGCGTCGCCGTAGCCGAACACCAGGCGCGTGTCGCCGAGGGTGCCCTTGAGGTGCACGGCGCCGTATTTCACCGTCGCGGACATCTCGGATGCCTCGGGCACCCGCACCACCACATCGATGTTGTCGCCCGGGCCGAAGATGCTGAGACGGGACGGACCGATGATGCTCACGTCAGCACCGGTGTGGGTGACTCGCACCGCGTCAGCGGCAGCGATGTCGCCGGAGCGGTTGGGGTTTGCCGGAACGACTTCGACGCTGACATCGTCGCGGGGCTCGGCGAACACTTCGACGTGGCCCATCTGCACTTCGAGTCGAACCGAAGCGGGACCAGTTACGGGGAAAACAGCCATGTCAGCGCACCCATCCGGAGAAGCTGGAGGAACGGGACTGGGTCTCGCCAGTCGCCGGCACGAGCGCCGCACCGATCGCGCGGACGAGCCAGGTATTGAGAGAGACGCCCTCTTTCGCCGCGGCCGCTTCGGCCCGAGCCTTGAGCGCATCGGGCAGCCGAAGCGTCGTCCGTGAGGTGGAGGCATCCTCCGTGTCGTCGGCCTCCGCCATCGGTGCCGAAGTCGTCGGGGCGGACGCGCTGTCACCGGGGGACTCGAACTCGGCTGGTGAAGTGACGACGAACTCCACGTCACGACCGCGCAGCCGAAGGTCGACCGATCCGGGAGCGAGGTCGAGAGTGATCTCGCCCGCGGCGTCGGACAGTGCGTCGAGGATCGCGAGCCTGGCGGCGGCGTCCAGCGCGGCGGCGAGACGCTCGGCGACCTGCTCCGTTTCCGGGCCGCCTGCAGCGGCTGCGGAAAGGAGCTGGCGCTGCAACGCCTGGACGTGCGGTGAAATCTGCATGACACCATGCTGACACCAGCATGGTGTCACTGTCAAGAACTTTGATGCCGCGATGACACCAAACGGCCGCTGGTCGCTGGTCGCATTGTGTGAGGAACCCCGCGTTGTCGGGAGGCGCTGGACGACGGATCTCGGCGAACTATTGCCGCGCGTTACGGCGGGATTAGAAGAGGACCAGTCGCGCCCGTAGCGTGCTGGCATGCCTGATCGCCCGACTATCGCCAACCTCCTCGCCGAGACCCGCAGCTACCCGGCCCCGGCTGCCTTCGCCGCGCAGGCGAATGTGGAGGCGAGCTGGTGGGCGAAGGCGGATGCCGATCCAGTTGCCTTCTGGGAGGAGCAGGCTCTCCGGCTCGACTGGCACACCCCCTGGCACACCGCGCACACGTGGGAGGGGGTCTCGGCAGGCTCGACCAGCGGGGATGGCTCGACCAACGCGGGCGAGGGTGCAGATGGCCAGCTGAGTATTCCGAAAGCGGAATGGTTCGCCGGCGGCACCCTGAACGTGGCGGTGAACTGTGTCGACCGGCACGTGGCGAACGGCCTCGGCGACAAGGTTGCCCTGTACTTCGAAGGCGAACCGGGCGATCGCCGGGCGATCACTTACGCCGAGCTCGAGCGAGAGGTTGCCAAGGCTGCCAACGCACTGACCGAACTCGGCATCGTCAAGGGCGACCGTGTCGTGATCTACCTGCCGGTGATCCCCGAGACCGTGATCGCCACCCTCGCTGTGGCCCGCATCGGCGCCATCCACTCGCTGGTCTTCGGTGGGTTCAGCGCCGAGGCGCTGCGCTTCCGGGTCGAGGACACCGAGGCGAAGCTGCTGATCACCACCGACGGCCAGTACCGCCGAGGCGGCGCGGTCGCTGTTAAGGAGAACGCGGATGCCGCGGTCGCCGGGGTACCCAGCATCGAACATGTCCTGGTGATAGGCCGCACCGGCTCCGACATCCCGTGGACCGAGGGTCGCGACGTCTGGTGGCGCGACACGGTGGGCCAGGCATCCGATATTCACGAAGCGGAATACTTCGACGCCGAGACGCCACTGTTCATCATCTACACGTCGGGGACCACCGGCAAGCCCAAGGGTCTGGTGCACACGAGCGGCGGCTACCTGACCCAGGCGAGCTTCACGCACTGGGCGATCTTCGACGCCAAGCCCGACGACGTGCACTGGTGCACCGCCGACCTGGCCTGGGTGACCGCGCACACCTACGAGATCTACGGCCCGCTGTCGAACGGACTCACCCAGGTGATCTACGAGGGCACCCCGAACACGCCGCATCAGGCGCGGCACTTCGAGATCATCGAGCGCTACGGCGTGACGACCTACTACACGGCGCCGACCCTGATCCGCACGCTGATGACCTGGTTCCCGGATGGCGCGCCGATTGAGTACGACCTGTCGTCGATCCGCCTGCTCGGCACGGTCGGTGAGGCGATCAACCCGGAGGCCTGGGTCTGGTTCCACGAGAACATCGGTCGCGGCGAGGCGCCGATCGTCGACACCTGGTGGCAGTCCGAGACGGGCGCGGCGATCATGGCTCCGCTGCCCGGTGTCTCCACGCTGAAACCGGGTTCGGCGAACCGCGCGCTGCCCGGAGTGTCCACGCTCATCGTCGACGAGAATGGCGACACCGTGCCGTTCGGGCAGGGCGGATACCTCGTGGTCGACCGGCCCGGCCCCGGACTGGCCCGCACGGTGTGGGGCAACCCCGAGCGTTACCGTGACTCGTACTGGACCCGGTTCGCGAAGCAGGGTTACTTCTTCTCGGGCGACGGCGCCAAGTGGGACGAGGATGGCGACATCTGGGTGCTCGGCCGGGTCGACGACGTGATCAACGTGTCGGGGCACCGGCTCTCCACGATCGAGATCGAGTCCTCACTGGTGGCACACCCACTGGTCGCCGAGGCCGGAGTCGTCGGCGTGCACGACGACATCACCGGGCAGGGCATTGCCGCGTTCGTGATCCCGGCAAGGGGTGAGCCGCAGGTGACGGATCCGGCGTACTGGACGGCGCTCGGTGAGAGCCTGACCGCCCGGTTGCGAGAGCATGTGGCGACCCACATCGGCCCGATCGCGAAGCCCCGCGACGTGATCGTGGTGCCGGATCTGCCGAAGACCCGCTCGGGCAAGATCATGCGACGTCTGCTCGGCGACATCCGTGACGGGCGTCCGCTCGGCGACGTGACCAGCCTGCAGGACGACACCGTGCCAGCCCGCATCGCCGAAATCGTCGCTGCCAGACTGTGAGGTGCCCAAAAGTCCTAGTGCGCCGCCCGAAACACCAGGACTTTCGGGCACCTCACGCGGTCAGGCCTGCGCGTAGACGTAGTGCTCGATGACGTAGTCGGCGATCGCCATGGAGGATGTCGCGGCCGGCGACGGCGCATTGCGCAGCAGCGTCACCAGGCCGACCTGGTCGACCGCGAAGTCATCCAGCAGCGAGCCGTCTCGTCCCCAGGCCTGCGCACGCACGCCCGCCGCGGTCTTCGCGGCGAGATCCGACATCCGCAACTCCGGGATGAACCGCCGCGCCTTGCGGAAGTACAGCGACTTGATCAGCGAGCCGCTGATCTCGTCGATCCCCATCCGCCAGTGCTGTTTCGCGAGCGCGCCGGCCCCCGGCCAGCGCAATGATTCCCAGGTGTCCTTCGCCGAGATCCGCAGCCAGCCGTAGCCCTCGCGCGCCAGCGCCGGCACCGCGTTCGGGCCGACGTGCACGTCGTCGTAGACCCCGCGGGTGAAGTGCACGCCGAGGAACGGGAAGCGCGGGTCGGGCACCGGGTAGATCATGCCGCGCACCAGGTCGGTGCGCGCGGCATCCAGCGACCAGTACTCGCCGCGGAAGGGCAGGATCTTCGGCGAGGCGTCGGCGCCGACCAGCCGGGCGACCACATCGGAGTGCAGGCCGGCGCAGGCGATCACCCGGTCGAAGACGTGCTCAGACCCGGCCGAGGTGCGCACCCGCACCGTCGCACCGTCGAGGTCCATCGCCACGACCTCATGGCCGAGCAGGATGCTGCCGCCCGCGGTGCGCACGTCCTCGGCCATCGCCTCGGTGATGGCCGCGTAGTCGACCGCCGCGGTGTGCGGCGAGTGCACCGCAGCCACGCCGGCGACGTGCGGCTCGATGTCGCGCAACTGGCCGACATCGTCGATCCGGGCGAGGTCGGGCACGCCGTTCTGGCGAGACCGCCGCTCGATCTCGGCGAGCGCCGGCAGTTCGGACTCGTCGACCGCGACGACGAGTTTGCCGACCTCTCGGTACGGCAGGCCCTTGTCCATGCAGAAGTCGCGCATCGCGATCCGGCCGGCCGCGCACAGCTGCGCCTTCAGCGACCCCGGCTTGTAATACAGGCCCGCGTGCACGACGCCCGAGTTGTGCCCGGTCTGGTGCGCGGCGAGCCGGTCCTCCTTCTCGAACACCGTGACGTCGCCGAGGCCGCGCTGCGCGAGGGCGCGTGCAAGAGCAATGCCGACAATGCCGCCGCCGATGATGCCGATGCGTTCCGTCATGTCAGTGCGTCCTTCGACCAGTGGCGCAGGTGCAGCGAGGCATCCGGTTCTCGCCGGATGGGGTGTAGTGATCGTAGGGCTGTGGAGGCGGGTGCGTCGAGACTTCCGTCCTCCGTGAGTTAGCCGAAAACGCTGGTGTTCCGGCCGCTCAACTAGCATTTCCGGCTAACTCATGCATGCGATGTCACACTTTGCGCGCGGGCGGTGTCTACCCAGGTAAGACCACTCACCAAGGAGGAAACATAATGGCCCGCATCCCGCTCGATCACCCCCGCACGCTGAAAGTCCGCATCATGGAGGCCTACAGCAAGCGCAAGTACGGCGGAGTGCTCGACCCCGGCCTCGTCGCGTACCACAACCCCAAAGTGCTGGGCACGATGATCCGGCACGAGGCGCGCGTCGCCAAGTGGGATGCACTCGACCCCACACTGAAGGCCCTGGCGACGATGGCCACAGCCTCCGAGATCGGCTGCAGCTGGTGCATGGACTTCGGCTTCTGGGAAGCGAACAACCACGGCGTCGACCAGGCCAAGCTCCGCGCGGTGCCGAACTGGCAGGCCAGCGACGTGTACACGCCCCTCGAGCGTCGGGTGATGGAATACTCGGTCGCGATGACTCAGACCCCGCCGACGGTGACCGATGAGATGGTCGATGCCCTGCGCACCGAGCTATCCGACCCTGAGCTCGTCGAACTCACCGCGGTCATCGCCCTGGAGAACCAGCGCTCGCGCACCAACGCGGCGATGGGGCTGACCAGCCAGGGCTTCAAGGACCTGTGCGAGCTGAGGCCAGTGTGACCGAGAACGCCACCGTCTTCGCTGAGCACCGCCCGGCAATGGTCGGCGCCGCGTACCGCGTGCTCGGCAAGATCACCGACGCCGAAGATGCCGTGCAAGAGACCTGGCTGCGTTTCGCCGATGTCGACCTGGCGCGCGTTGAACACCCGCGCGCCTACCTGCTGCAGGCGGTGACCCGCCAGTCGCTCAACGCCGTGCGGCACCAGCAGCGCCTGCGGGAGACCTACATCGGACCCTGGCTGCCGGAACCGATCGCCGACGTCACTGAGGCGGGGGCGGATGCCGCGGCCGAACTCTCCGACTCCGTGTCGTTCGCGATGCTGGTCGTGCTGGAGTCGCTGTCTCCCACCGAGCGGGCAGCCTTCATCCTGCATGACGTGTTCGGGCTCGGATTCGACGAGATCGCCGACACCCTGGGCAAGACGCCTGCCGCCGTCCGGCAGGTGGCCAGCCGGGCACGCGGCCACGTGCGCGAACGCGCGCCGCGGCATCCGGTCGACAAACGCACCCACCGGGAGGTCACCGAGCGGTTCCTCGCCGCGGCGGTCGGCGGATCGCTCGAGGACCTGGTCTCGATGCTCGCCCCGGACGTGGTCATGTACACCGACGGCGGCGGCTTCAAGAAGGCGGCGCTGCATCCGATCCGCACTCCCGAGAAGGTGCTGCGGTTCGTGTTGGGCGTGCTCAACAAGCCGGATGCCCCGATCAGGCTCGAGCTCACCGAGCTGAACGGCGAAGCGGCGATCCTCGGGCTCGATCCGACCGGCGTCGACAGCGCGATCTCGTTCGTGCTCGACGGCGACAAGGTCACCGAGATCTACGTCGTCCGGAATCCGCAGAAGCTCGGGCGCGTCAGTCGACGAACCCGCTGAGCACCAGCTGGATCCGCTGCAGCATGGTCGATGCGGTCATCGCCACCCGGAGCGGCGCACCCCGCTCCTCGGCAGCGTCAACCGTCTCGACGAGCTGAGCAAGCTGCGCTTCCGCGTCATCCAGCCGCTCCGGCGTGAGTTCACCGTCGTTCCAGGCGGCAATCGCATCGGCGGTGACGCGCCCGACAGCGGCGAGCGGCATCCGCAGTTCCGAATGCGCGTACCGTTCCCGCGGTTCGTCCGCCGCGCCTTCGGCGATGTCGCCGATCTCCTCGATGCAGCGGGTGATCCGCTCCAGCGCCCGCAACTGCTTCTGTTCGTTCTCCATTGCGCCGGGATGCCGCCGCGCCCGCGGGTTGCCTCGACGGCTCTCGTCCGCCGACTCCACCATCGACCGTGCCGCGGCGACCGCCTGCCGAAGACTCTCGCCGTCGTCATCCGTTTCGGCGTCGTCGCTTTCCAGCAGGTCCGCCAACTGGCGCAACCGGCGTTCCGCCGCCTGCCGACCCGCGGTCAGGGCGCGCTGCCCCTCGCTGAAGTACAGCGGCGGGAACAGGAAGTTCACGAGAAGCCCGATCACGACACCAATCAGCATCTGGACGATGTAGCCGAACGAGTACTCCTCGGCCTGTGAATAACCGATCAGCAGGACGAACAGTGCGGCCGAGGCCACCCAACCGCGCTGTTCCCCGAATATGCGGGCGCTTGCCAACAGCACGGCCAGCCCGACCGCCAGGCCGACCGTGATCGGTGTGGGCCGGCCGAGCGCGACCACGCCGACGGCGATGACCGCCCCAAGCGCCAGCCCGAGAATCGTCTGCAATCCGCTTTTCGCGGATCGCGCAACGGTCGGACTCATCGCGATGATGGCCCCAAGCGGCGCGTAGTACGGGTATTCGGCCGCGACACCCGGAACCAGCAGGGCCACCGCCCACGCAGCACCGGCCGCGATGGCGGACTTCGCCGCCATCAGCAGATGGGACTGCGTGCTCGACGAGCGCATCCAGGTGCGGAGTCGGGCGCCGACGCTTGCGCGCGACATCCGGTTACACCAACGCCGGATCGAACCTCTCGACCGTGAGCGTCTCGCCGTCGTCGGCGATGCCGACTCGGACGGTGTCACCGTCGCGGATGTCTCCGGCAAGCAGTGCCCGTGCGAGCTTGTCGTCGATCTCGCGTTGCATCAGCCGGCGCAGCGGGCGGGCGCCATACGTCGGGTCGTAGCCGCGCTCGGCAAGCCAGCGCCGCGCGTCCGGGGTGACGGCCAGCTCGAGCCGCCGTCCCTCGAGTCGCGTGGTGAGGCGGTCGATGTACAGCTCGACGATCTCGCCGAGTTCCTCGGTCGACAGCGGCGAGAACACCACGATGTCATCGAGCCGGTTGACGAACTCGGGCTTGAACGCCTGACGCACCAGTTCGAGCACGCCCTGCT
Organism: Diaminobutyricimonas sp. LJ205; assembly: GCF_009755725.1. Taxonomy (NCBI): domain Bacteria; kingdom Bacillati; phylum Actinomycetota; class Actinomycetes; order Micrococcales; family Microbacteriaceae; genus Ruicaihuangia; species Ruicaihuangia ninglii. The sequence goes on from NZ_CP046619.1 coordinate 3,067,013, forward strand.
TCTTCTCGTCCCAGCCGAGCGTCGGATCGATCAGGATCGGGCTGCCCAGGTTCGAGGTGAGGATCAGGATGGTGTTGCGGAAGTCGACCGTGCGTCCCTGGCCATCGGTCAGCCGGCCATCGTCGAGCACCTGCAGCAGCACGTCGAAGACCTCGGGATGCGCCTTCTCGACCTCGTCGAACAGGATCACCGAGTACGGCCGACGCCGCACGGCTTCGGTCAGCTGGCCGCCCTGCTCGTAACCGACATAGCCCGGAGGAGCACCGACCAGGCGGGACACCGAGAACTTCTCGCCGTACTCGCTCATGTCGATGCGGACCATGGCCTTCTCGTCATCGAACAGGTGGTCGGCGAGCGCCTTGGCCAGTTCGGTCTTGCCGACACCGGTCGGTCCAAGGAACAAGAACGAACCGGTCGGCCGGTTCGGGTCGGAGATACCCGCCCGGCTGCGCCGGACCGCTTCACTGACCGCGCTGACCGCTTCCTTCTGGCCGATCAGCCGCCGGCCGAGCTCCTGCTCGAGATGCAGCAGCTTCTCGGTCTCACCCTGCGTGAGCCGGTCAACCGGGATGCCGGTCCACGCCGCCACGACGGCGGCAATGTCGTCTTCGGTGACCTGGTCATTCACCATGCGGGGGCCCTTGGGCTCCTCCGACTCCGCGGCCGCGATCTGCTTCTCGATGTCCGCGATCACCTCGTAGTTGAGGCGGGCGGCGTCTTCGTAGCGGGCCTCGCGCATGGCTCGGTCCAGGTCGATGCGGGCGTCATTGAGCTTGGTCTTCAGCTCACCGACATCCTGCAGCGACGCCTTCTCGGCCGCCCACGCCTTCTCCAGCTCATCCAGCTCGGCCTGCTGTTCGGCGATCTCCTCGCGCAGCTTTTCGAGGCGCTGGTGGGATGCTTCGTCCTTCTCGCGCTTCAGGGCGAGTTCTTCGAGCTTCAGCCGGTCGACCGAGCGCTTCAGCTGATCGATCTCCACGGGAGAGGAGTCGATCTCCATCTTCAGCCGGCTGGCGGCCTCGTCGACCAGGTCGATCGCCTTGTCGGGCAGTTGACGGCCGGTGATGTAGCGGTTGCTGAGCGACGCGGCGGCGACCAGCGCACTGTCCGCAATGGAGACCTTGTGATGCGCCTCGTAACGCTCCTTGAGTCCACGCAGGATGGCGACGCTGTCTTCGACGCTCGGCTCGCCGACGTACACCTGTTGGAAGCGACGCTCCAATGCGGCATCCTTCTCGACGTACTCGCGGTATTCGTTGAGGGTGGTGGCGCCGATCAGGCGCAGTTCACCACGGGCCAGCATGGGCTTCAGCATGTTGGAGGCCGCGACGGAGCCCTCGCCGCCGCCGGCGCCCATCAGCAGGTGGAGTTCGTCGACGAAGGTGATGATCTCGCCCTCGGCGTCGTTGATCTCCTTGAGCACGCTCTTCAGGCGCTCCTCGAACTGGCCGCGGTACATGGCGCCGGCGACGAGCGCCGCGATGTCGAGCGCGATGAGCTGCTTGCCCTTGAGCGAGTCGGCGACATCCCCCGCGACGATGCGCTGCGCGAGGCCCTCGACGACCGCGGTCTTGCCGACACCGGGCTCACCGATCAGCACCGGGTTGTTCTTGGTGCGCCGGGTGAGCACCTGGCTGACCCGGCGGATCTCGGCGTCACGGCCGATCACCGGGTCGAGTTTGCCCGCGCGAGCGATCTCGGTGAGGTTGATCCCGAACTGCTCCAGCGCGGACTTCTGCTTCTCTTGCGTGCCTGGGGCGCCCTGCATGTTAGCCATTGAGCTACTCCACTTCAAAGTTGAGTCTGTGCGACTCAAGTTTATGGCGCAATCGGATCGTTCGCCAGTTCTGGGGGCCGGCTCTGGGCAAGTTCCCCGTCAGCGAACGACTCAACGGGTGCCCAGGCGCACGCAGCAGTAGCCCGGCGCGGGATCCCGCCGGGCAGTGAGGCCATCAGCGGGCGCCGCCGCCTCAATGACCGCGCCGAGCAGTTCGAGGTTCATCCCGCACACCAGTTCCTGGTGCCGCTCCGCGAGTCGGTGGAACGGACAGTTGGCGAGGGCGATATCCGCCTTGCCGACCTCGGGCTCGTAGCCCTGGTCCGCCAGGACTTCGACAACGCCATCGACCCCCCGCTGCGCGGCACCCTCGCCGAGGTGGCGCCCGGCGGCTCGCGCCGCACCTCGCAGGCAGCCAATCACCGGCTCGCCCGTTCGGGCAGACTCGGCAACCGCATCGGCCAGCAGCGTCCCGGCCAGGTCGTACCGCCGCTCCGGCACCGAGGCGTTCAGCTCCTCGAATCGCGGACGGTAGAGCTTCGAGGGCCGACCAGCCCCGGGCCCACTCCGACCGCTCGGCCGCTCGAAATGCACTTCGAGCACCCCGGCGTCGACGAGCTTGTCGAGATGGAATGCCGCCACGGATCGCGCGACGCCAAGCGCATCAGCGGCCTCGTCGCGGGTCGTCCACCCGTCCGTCGACGAGAGCAACCGGTACAGGTCTCGCCTCAGCGGTTGATCCAGGGATGCGATGCCGGCGATCCGGCGCTCGAGGTCAGCGATGGGCTCCACGCCCGTCATTCTAAAACACAAAACTATTGACGCAAGAGCGCTTCCGCTCTATAGTCAGCGAAAGTTGATTTTAGAGAGGGGAGGGATGGTCACAGTGACGTTCATTCGCCGCACCGGCGCACAACAACAACACAACCGCCCACGACGGCACTCGCCGTGGGAACCATGAAAGGACTCCCCCATGAACCACTCACCGCGCGTCGCCGCGATCGCGCTCGCGCTTGGCGTCGCGCTCGGTATGAGCGGCTGCGCGCTCCCTGCGGCTCCGCTCGAGACATCCGCCCCCGTCGCAGCCCACGACCCGAACGATCACGCCGCCGCACCGGCCCGTGGCCTCATCGATCAGGATGTCTTCCATCAGGACATGCGCAAGCTCTGGGAAGACCACATCACGTGGACCCGGCTCTACATCGTCTCGGCGATCGCCGACCTGCCTGACCTGGAGGCAACCGCGGGACGGCTGCTGCAGAACCAGGCCGATATCGGTGACGCGGTCACGGTGTTCTATGGCGATGAAGCAGGCGCCGCGCTGACCGAGCTGCTGCGAGAACACATCCTGGGCGCCGCCGACCTGCTTGCGGCTGCCAAGGCCGGTGATGCGGCTGCGGTGAAGATCCAGTCAGATCGCTGGTACCAGAACGCTGATGACATCTCCCGGTTCCTCGCGGACGCCAACCCGAACTGGCCGTTTGGCGTGCTGAAGAAGATGATGCGCGGCCACCTGGACCAGACACTGGACGAGGCCACCGCCCGGCTCACCGGCGATTGGGCGGCGGATGTCGCGGCCTACGACGAGATCCATCACCACATCCTGATGATGGCGGACGCACTCGCCGACGGCATCATCAAGCAGTTCCCCAAGCGGTTCACCGATTAGTCAACGAAGCTCAGCCGCCGGCGTCAGCCCGGCGGCTGAGCCATGCGTTCGCGCCGCGGGCTGTGAGCGACTCAGCGTCGGATCGCCGGCTCCCGCGGCGGGTACACCCAGGTGACCATCACCACCGAGATGATCATCAGCAGAAACCACGAGATCAGTTTCGACGCGGACACAGGCTCCCAGCCATCCAGCTGCGCCGGATACAGCCAGGCGCCCGCCCAGGTGGCAATGTTCTCGGCGAGCCAGATGAACAACGCCACCAGTGCGAAGGCCAGAAGAAGCGGCATCCGCCATACCCGCCGGTGCACCCGGAAGTACATGACCGTGCGCCACCAGAGCAGACCGACGGCCGCCAACAGGATCCACCGCGCGTCGACGACGAAGTGGTGCGAGAAGAAGTTCGCGTAGATCGCGACAGCGACCACGGTCGTCAGCCAGCGTCGCGGGTAGCGGGTGAAGCCGAGGTCGAACAATCGGTACACCCGCACCATGTACGAGCCGACAGCCGCGTACATGAAGCCGCTGAACAGTGGCACGGCGCCGATCCTGAGCACGCCCTCGGCGTCATAGCTCCACGAGCCGACGTCGGTCTTGAACAGCTCCATCACGGTGCCGGTGATGTGGAACAGCACGATCACCCACAGCTCCCGCCCGGTCTCCAGGCGGGTGGTGATCATGATCACCTGGATGGCGATCGCCGCCAGGGTGAGCGCGTCGTTCCGCGCGAGCGCAGCATCGTCGGGGTACCAAAGCCGGGCGGCGATGATCACCGCCAGCAGCGCAGCACCGAATGCGCACGCCCAGGCCTGCTTCGCCCCGAAGACGAGGAACTCGACGACCGACGAACGGATGCCCCGCACCGGCGCACGGGCGAGCAACCGGTTCGCGGCCCGGTCGATCGCGAGCTCAACCCGGGTGAGGCGGTGCTCTTGCACTACTGCGGGGCCATCCGCAGCGCCCCGTCCATGCGGATGGTCTCACCATTCAGGTAGTCGTGCTGGGCGATCATCAGCACCAGCTGCGCGTACTCGTCCGGCCGGCCGAGTCGCTGCGGGAAGGGAACGGATGCCGCCAGCGACTGGTTCACCTCGGCGCCGACCCCTGCCAGCATCGGGGTGTCCATGATCCCGGGCGCGATGGTGTTCACCCGGATCCCCGACCGGGCGAGATCGCGCGCGGCGGGCACGGTCATGGCAACGACGCCACCCTTCGAGGCTGAATAGGCGATCTGCCCGATCTGGCCCTCGAAAGCGGCCACCGATGCGGTGTTCACAATCAATCCGCGTTGCCCGTTCTCGTCCGCGGACTGCTCGGCGATCACCGCGGCGGCCAGGCGCAGCACGTTGAAGGTGCCGATCAGGTTGACCTCGATCGCGCGCCGGAACAGGTCGAGCGCGTGCGGGCCCTTCGACGACAGGATCCGTTTGGCCGGTGCGATCCCGGCGCAGTTGACCACCAGGCGCAGCGGAGGCTGGTCGGCGGTGATGCTGGACAGCGCGGCGGTCACGTCGTCTTCGTCGGTGACATCCGCAGCGACATAGCGGATGCGGCCGGGCGCATCTTTGCCTGCGATCGCGGCGCCGAGGTCGAGCCCGACCACCTGCGCGCCCTGCTCGACCAGCGCCTGCGCGGTGGCGGCGCCCAGACCGGAGGCAGCTCCGGTGACGAGTGCGGTGATTCCTGCGATCTGCATGCGGCTCCCTTGCTCAGCGTCCGGTCACCACCCTAGGAGACTGCCGGGCCGTCCGTCCGTCATCACCCTCCGTGAACCGTCGCAAACGGGCGGAATCGCGCGTTCGATCCACGCTTTTGCGGCGGTTCACCGCCTCGACGACTGGGTACGCTCAAGCCATGCGCTTCGGACTCTTCATTCCCCAAGGCTGGCGGCACGACCTGGTCGGTATCGAGCCGGCCGAGCAGTGGACGACCATGAACCAGCTGGCTCAGCACGCGGATGCCGGACCGTGGGAGTCACTCTGGGTTTACGACCACTTCCACACCGTGCCGGTGGCGACCGAGGAAGCCACCCACGAGGCGTGGACGCTGATGTCGGCGTTCGCCGCGACCACGTCGCGCATCCGCCTCGGCCAGATGTGCACCTGCATGTCCTACCGCAACCCCGCCTATCTGGCGAAGGTCGCCGCAACCGTCGATGTGATCTCGGGCGGCCGCACCGAGATGGGCATCGGCGCCGGCTGGTACGAGCACGAGTGGCGAGCCTACGGCTACGGTTTCCCACGTCCCGGCGAGCGCCTCGCGCGCCTCGATGAGGGCGTGCAGATCATGAAGCAGGCGTGGACCACCGGCACCGCCACCCTCGACGGCAAGCACTACCAGGTCGACGGCGCGATCGTGCGGCCACTGCCGCTGCAACCGGGTGGCCTCCCGATCTGGATCGCCGGCGGTGGCGAGAAGGTGACCCTGCGGATCGCCGCGCAGTACGCGGACTACACGAACTTCGCGGGCGGCAACGCCGACGACTTCGTGTATCGCAGCGACCTGCTGCGGCAGCACTGCGCCGAGCAGGGGACCTCATTCGAGGCGATCGTGCGCTCGACGAACTGGAACACCATCGTCGCCGCGTCCGAGGCTGAGGCCGGCGAGCGGATCGACGCGATCGAGGCACGGGTCACCCCGTATCTCGGCACCGAGAAGGCGGCCGAGTTCGTCAGGACTTACCGCGACGGCACCGCACTGGTCGGCACCCCTGAGCAGGTCATCGAGCGGCTGGTCCGGCTCAAGGAGCTCGGGCTCGGCTACTCGATCCACTACTTCCCTGAGGCGGCGTACGACCGCTCGGGCATCGAGCTGTTCGAGCGCGAGGTCATGCCCGCGCTGCGCTGACCCCTCAGTGCTTGGTTGAGACGGTCACCGTGAACTTCGGGTTGCGGGCCACCTCGCGGGTCGGGCCGACCAGACGTTGCAGCGCCGGCTTGTAGCGCAGGTGCGAGTTCCACACTGCCCAGAGCCAGCCGCCGGGGGCGAGCACCCGGCCGGCATCCTCGAACAGCTTGTGCGCGATGCCGGCGTGCACCGTCGACCCGATGTGGAACGGCGGATTCAGCACGATCAGCGAGGCCGAGGCATCCGGCTGCCGGCTCAGGGCGTCATCGCGCACCACGGTGACCCGGTCGGCGACGCCGTTGGCCTCGGCCGTGAGCCGCGCCGAGGCGACCGCGGCCGCCGACTGATCGGTGGCCAGCACCCGCAGGCCGCGGCGCGCCAGCCACACCGCGATCACGCCGGTGCCGCAGCCGAGGTCGATGGCGTCGGATGCCTCGAGGCTTTCTTTCTCGAGCACTTCGAGCAGGAATCGGGTGCCGACATCCACTCGGCCGCTCGCGAACGCCGCACCGTGCGCGACGACGGTGATGCCGAGGGCGGTGTCGTGGGAGCGGCGCGGCCACGAAACCAACTGATTTCGAGACGCGTCCGACTCCGTCGGGCGCTCCTCAATCAGCGGGTGTGGCGTCCTCGCTGCCAGCACCCGCGCCTTCTGCCGCGCGCGGCTGACGTCGATCCGACCGAAGTAGCGGCCGATCACCTCGTTCATGGCGAGGGTCATGTGCTTGAGCATCCCGCCGAAGAAGACCACGGCCTCCGGTGCCGCGGAGCCGGCGACCACCGCGGCGATCTCATCGAGAGCGTCCAGACTGCGCGGCAGCCGCACCAGCACGACGCGCGCGCCGGCGACGAGAGAGGCATCCAGCGGATGGTTCACGAACTGGGCATCGAGCCCGCGAGCGTTCGCCGCAAGAGCCATCTCGCCGCTGAGCGCGTCCTGGTGCACGCGCGCCGACCGGGCACCGTGCAGCTCGAGCGCACCCAGCGTCAGCGCGCCGTACTGGTCGCCGATGACGACGACGTCGACACCGCGCAGGAACACGGATGCCTCATCGAGCAGTAGCCGGTCGGCAGCGTCGACCGCGAACAGGTTGTCGGCCTCGACATCCGGCCAGCGTCGCAGCGCGTCGAGCGAGAACTCGGCTGGGGTCACCGCGCGACACGCCCCGATCGGACGAACTCGATGTGCATGGCGGTCTGCGCGAGCGCGGACTGCAGTTCGAATCCGTGCAGGTTCGGCCAGCCCGCGGTCCAGTGCACGCCCGAGGCTATCTGCCAGACGCTCAAATCCTCAGACCCGGCGAGCAGCGCGGCGACCTCACGCGAGCGCCGCAGGTGGTGCTCGGCGGTCTGCTCGCGGCGGGCACGCAGACCAGTGAACCGGTAACCGTGCCCGGGGCAGACCTCGTACTCGTCGTAGGGCGCGAGCCGCTCGAGCGCGTCCAGGTAGTCGCCGATCGGGCTGCTCTCGGTCGGCCCGCCGAGACCGACGCCGGGGAACATGTTCGGCAGCAGGTGATCGCCGGTGAACAGCAGCCGATCGCCGCTGTCGACGAAGCTGAGGTGCCCGGGCGTGTGGCCCGGGGTGTGCAGCGCGGTCAAGGCACGGCCGGGGATGCCGAGGTCGTCGCCGTCCTCGAGCAGGGTGTCGGCACGGAACGGCGCGAGGGCGGGGCGTTTCAGCTGCGCGAGTTCAGCCTGGGCTGACGCCGGGACGCCCCACTCGTCGAGCCGGCCGGTGTGGTCGGCGACATCCCGCCCGGCGAGCGCGTCGATCGCCTCCTGTTCCCTGCGGGCGAGCGCAACACGTGCTCCCGACGCCGAGCGAAGCCGATCGGCCATGCCGAGGTGGTCACTGTGAAGGTGAGAGACCGTGATGCTGGCGACATCCGCCGGCCGCTTGCCGATGGTGGCAAGCCCCTGTTCGAGACGCACCCAGTTGGCATCGTCATCCCAGCCCGGGTCCAGCACGTGGACATCGTCCGCGGAATCGACGATCAGGTAGCCGAGGGTGTACGGCGGCGCGACTGCCGGCAGCGGCATCGGCAGGGTGCGGATCCCGTCGCGGACGGCCTCCGCCTGCGGAAGCGTCCCCCCTCCGGATGCGGCGAACTCCTGAGTACTGACCGGCTCCATGATGCTCCTCATCCCCACGCCATGCCGCCCCACCCGTGAGTTGGCCGAAAATGCTAGTCCGGAGGCCCCCGGGACTAGCATTTTCGGCTAACTCACGAAGGGAGTCGCAGGTTCGAGCTTAGGCGCGGGTTAGGCCGAGTCGCGCGCGATGAGGCGGTGCTCGAGCGGCTCAGGCGCGGATCGGACGCCGCGGATCGCGTCATCCAGGGCCTGCACGAGTTGCTCGCCGTAGTCGGTCGCCTCGACGCCCACCGAGGTGATCCCCGGGCTCACGAATCCGGCCAGCGGCACGTCTTCACAGACGACGATGGCGACATCGTCGGGAACCCGCAGACCGCGAGATTCCAGCGCCTGCGCCGCGCCGAGCGCCATCGGCAGCGTGGCCACCACGAGGCCGTCGAGCGGCTTGCCGGCATCCAGGTGTCTGAGCACCGCGTGTTCCGCCTCGGCGAACTTGTACTTCCCGTCGAGCACGACCGGCTCCCTCCCGCTCGTGCTCGCGAAGCCGAGCCGTAGCTGCCGGGAGTGATAGCCCTCCTCGATCCCGACGAGCAGCGCAAGCTGGCGACATCCGCGCTCGATCAGCCGGTCGGCCGCGACCCGCGCGATGGCCTCGAAATTCGCGTGCAGGGTCACCAATTCGGGCATGTCATGCTCACCAACGGTGACCACCATCGGGACGCCCATCTCGATCGCCTCGCGCAGCGCCGCGCGGGCGGCCGGTGGCGCGAATCCGACCTCGGTGGCGATGATGATCCCGTCGATCCCCTGCCGGGGCAGCCTGCCCAGCTGCTCGACCAGGCGGCGGCCACTGCGATCGAGGTCGCTCAGCACGAGGCTCATCGCCCTCGCCTCGGCCGACAGGGCGACCGCCTTGGCCAGTCCGCCGTGGAACGGCTGCGCGATGTCACCAGAGAGCAAGGCGATAGTTCCCGACCGTCCACTGCGCAGGCTGCGCGCCGCCGTGCTCGGAATGTAGCGCAGCTCGTCGGCGGCCTCGCGGACGCGACGCAGGGTGTCCTCTGAGACACGGTCCGGGTAGTTCAGGACGCGACTGACGGTGGTCCGTGAGACTCCCGCGCGGCGGGCGACGTCGAGAATTGTGGCAGGTGAGACGGATTCGGGGTCGGGCACTTCGTCATCGTGTCATGTCCGCTCTGGGCACGAGTGCCGACAATTGCCGGGGCACTATTTCGGGTGCTAGCCCCGCTGAATCGGCCGCCAGACCACGACTTGCGTATTCCGCGGCGTGCGCGTGCCTGCCCGCAGGCTGATGACGTCGCCTTCGGTGCCGGCGGCGAACACCCGTCTGCCGGGCCGGCTGAGCAGCTCATCGGCGAGCGCGGCCTCCAGTTCGCGCACCCGGGCGGTCAGTGCGCTCACCTGATTCTCGAGGTCGAGGAAGCGCCGGATGCCTTCGAGGTTCAGTCCCTCGGCCGAGAGCCGCGACACCTCGCGCAACTGCATGATGTCGCGCATCGAATAGCGCCGCGACTGGCCGGCGGTTCGGGTTGGCGAGACGATTCCGAGCCGGTCGTACTGGCGCAGGGTCTGCGGATGCATGCCGGAGAGTTCCGCGGCGGCCGCGATCGCGAAGATCGGTGCGGACTCGTCCATCTCGCCTCCTAGTGCGCCTTCGACAGCAGGTCGAGCCGCGGGTTCTCATTCGGCATCGACGCCGCGAACGCCTCGAGCTTCTCACGGGCGTCGCCGGGCAGGTGGCTCGGCACGGCCACTTGCACGGTCGCGAGCAGATCGCCGGTGCCCTTGGCGGTGACGACGCCGCGGCCCTTGACCCGCAGCACGCGGCCGCTGGGAGTGCCGGGAGCCACCTTGAGCTTGACCGGCCCGCCGTCGAGGGTCGGCACCTCGATCGTGGCGCCGAGGGTGGCTTCAACGAAGGTGACCGGCACGTCGACGCGCAGGTTCAGCCCGTCGCGTTCGAACACCGGATGCGGCCGGACCGAGACCGCGAGCACCAGGTCGCCGGCCTCGCCGCCGTCCGGGCTGGGCTCACCCTTGCCCTTGAGCCGGATCTTCTGCCCGTCGGCGACTCCGGCGGGAATGCGCACCTTGAGCGGCTTGCCGCTGGCGGCCTGCAGTTCCACGGTGTCGCCGTGGATGGCGGTGATGAAGTCCAGCGTCGCCGAAGCCGAGACATCCCTGCCTCGCGTCGGCCCGCCGAAGCCGCGGTACCCGCCGGTCGACGTGCCGAAGGCTCCGCCGGGACCCCCGAACATGCTGCCGAAGATGTCGTCGAAGTTCCCCTGCCGAGTGCGCCCGCCACCCTGGCCGAACATTCCGCCGAAGACGTCCTCAAAGCCACCGGCCTGGCCGGCGCCGCCCGCGGTGAACCGGGCGCCGGATCCCATTGCGCGCACCTGGTCGTACTCGCGGCGCATCTCCGCGTCGGAGAGCACCGAATAGGCTTCGCTGATCTCCTTGAACTTGGCCTCGGCAGCGACATCGCCCGGGTTGGAGTCCGGATGATATTGCCGGGCCAGCTTGCGGTAGACCTTCTTCAGTTCAGCATCGGTGACATTCTTCGAGACGCCGAGAACGGCGTAGAAGTCCTTGTCGAACCAGTCCTGGCTCGCCATCGGCGTCTCCTTTCTTCTGGCCGTCGATCGAGCTTGCCGAGATCCTCAGGCGAGGTCTCGGCAAGCTCGATCCACGGATGCGTGGATGTTCTTACTCGGCGGGGACCGCGACGGCGACCTTCGCCGCCCGGATCAGCCGGTCGCCGAGCGCGTACCCGATCTCGATCACGTCGGCGACGGTCTGGCCCTCGGCTCCTGGTGTCGGCACCTGCACGAGCGCCTCGTGCCAGTTCGGGTCGAATGCCTCGCCCTGTTCACCGACCTTGCGTAGCCCGTACTTCTCAAACCCGCCGCGCAGCTTCTGCGCGATGAGCAGGAGCGGGCTGCCCTCGGTGAGGTCGCCGTGCTTCTCGGCCCGGTCGAGGTCGTCGATCACCGGCAGGAACGACCGGATCACCTCGGCGATGACCGCCTCGCGGTTCGCCTGACGGTCACGTTCGACCCGCGTGCGGAAGTTGACCAGTTCAGCCTGGGCGCGCAGCATGTCGTTGCGCATCTCGGCGACCAGGTCGCGTTCGGCCTCGTCGAGCAGTGCCTGATCCTCGTCGGACAGCCCCTCGGGCTCCTGGTCCGAGACCTCGAGGTCCGGTCCTTCGGCTTCGATCAGCTCTTCATTCGAGCTGGTGTCGCCGTCGTCGGAGTGGGGTTCTGGCGTCTTGTCGTCAACCATTACGCCTTCTTCTCATCCTCGTCGTCGACGAGCTCCGCGTCGACGATGTCCTCATCGTCGGCCTTGTTCTCCGTCGGTTCGGACTGCGGGGCGGATGCCTCGGCCTGGCTCGCGGAGTAGATGGCCTCGCCCAGCTTGGTCTGGCTCTCGTTCAGCTTGTCGAAGGCGGTCTTCACGGCCGCCTCGTCGTCGCCGGCGAGCGCCGCCTTGAGCGCGTCGACGTCCGCCTGCACGTCGGTCTTGACATCCGCGGGCAGCTTGTCCTCGTTGTCCTTGATCAGCTTGTCGATCGAGTAGGCGAGCTGCTCGGCGTTGTTGCGCACCTCGGCCGACTCACGGCGAGCCTTGTCCTCCGCGGCGTGCTCCTCGGCCTCGCGCACCATGCGCTCGATGTCCTCCTTGGGCAGCGACGAGCCACCGGTGATGGTCATCGACTGCTCCTTGCCGGTGCCCTTGTCCTTCGCCGAGACGTGCACGATTCCGTTGGCGTCGATGTCGAAGGTGACCTCGACCTGCGGGATTCCGCGGGGCGCCGGGGCGATGCCGGTCAGCTCGAAGGTGCCGAGCGGCTTGTTGTCGCGGGTGAACTCGCGCTCGCCCTGGAAGACCTGGATGGCCACCGACGGCTGGTTGTCATCGGCGGTGGTGAAGGTCTCGCTGCGCTTGGTCGGGATAGCGGTGTTGCGCTCGATCAGCTTGGTCATGATGCCGCCCTTGGTCTCGATACCGAGCGAGAGCGGGGTGACGTCGATGAGCAGAACGTCCTTGCGCTCACCCTTCAGCACACCGGCCTGCAGAGCGGCACCAACGGCGACAACCTCATCGGGGTTGACGCCCTTGTTCGGCTCCTGGCCGCCGGTCTCTTCCTTCACCAGCGCGCTGACCGCGGGCATACGGGTCGATCCGCCGACGAGCACCACGTGGGCGATGTCGGAGACCTTGATGCCGGCTTCCTTGATCACATCGACGAACGGCTTCTTGGTGCGGTCGAGCAGGTCACTGGTCATCTGCTCGAACTGGGCGCGGGTGAGCGTCTCGTCGAGGTTGGCCGGGCCGTTCTCGGTGAGCGAGAGGTAGGGCAGCTGGATGCTCGTCGACATCGAGCTGGACAGCTCCTTCTTGGCCTGCTCGGCGGCTTCCTTGAGACGCTGCTTGGCGATCTTGTCGTTCGAGACATCCACGCCGGTGCTGTCCTTGAACCGCTTGATCAGGTGGTCGACGACGCGCTGGTCCCAGTCGTCGCCGCCCAGCCGGTTGTCACCAGCGGTCGCGCGCACCTGGATGGTGGAGAAGTCCTCGTCCTTGCCCACTTCGAGCAGCGAGACGTCGAAGGTTCCGCCACCGAGGTCGAAGACCAGGATGAGCTCGTCTTCCTTGCCCTTGTCGAGGCCGTAGGCGAGCGCCGCGGCGGTCGGCTCGTTGATGATGCGCAGCACGTTGAGGCCCGCGATCTCACCGGCCTCCTTGGTGGCCTGACGCTCGGCGTCGTTGAAGTAGGCGGGGACGGTGATGACCGCGTCGGTCACCGGCTCGCCCAGGTACTGCTCGGCGTCACGCTTGAGCTTGCCGAGGATGCGCGCCGAGATCTCCTGCGCGGTGTACTTCTTGTCGTCGATCGACGTGCTCCAGTCGGTGCCCATGTGGCGCTTCACGCTGGCGATGGTGCGGTCGACGTTGGTGACGGCCTGGCGCTTCGCGGTCTCGCCGACCAGCACCTCGCCATCCTTGGTGAAGGCGACGACCGATGGGGTCGTCCGGAAACCTTCTGCGTTGGCGATGACCTTCGGCTCGCCACCCTCGAGAACCGACACAACCGAGTTGGTGGTTCCGAGGTCAATTCCTACTGCTCGCGCCATGAGGCCGATCTCCTTACATCAGAACTTGAGTCTTGAGATATCAAGTTTGGAACTCAACTTTTTCGATGTCAAGTCGAGCAGCTGAAAGTTGAGCGTGATTGGCTCAAGTTTAGGACATGTCCAGCCTGCACGTCTGGCCGATGACTGTTCGCGAATCTGTTTCGGGAGTAGGGTGCCGCCGAAGCCGACGATGCATCGAAAGGTGGTCGAGTCTTCCTATGGGCAGCACCGGAGACCGGGGACAGAAGGTAAGTGGGCGCGCCGAGACCCTCGACCGCCGGTTGGTTGCGGCGGCGAGCGCACTGGCAGGATGCCTTGGGACCGCCGCGCTCTTCGTCTCCTGGCAGGTGCTCGATCCGGGCCGGGCCGGCGCAGACCCGCAACCGCGGCTAACTCGGCGATCGCTCGGGCAGACGTTGGCTCTGACCGACGAGCCCATGCTGAACCTGAGCGGGTACGCCATGGCGGCCGCCTCGATCCTGATCCTGGTCTTCGCCATCCAATTGGCCGCGCGGCTGGGCACCCGCAGGGACGCCGCTTCCACCTGGTCCGCCTTCACCATCGGAGTCGGATCGCTGATCGCGATGCTCCTGGTTATCGAGTTCGGTCTAGCGGTCGGACTCGGTGAGAGCGCGCTCACCGCCGACCTGTACGGGACACTGCTCGCGTACTTCATGTGGGAATGGTGGGTGGCTAAGTTCCTGGGCATCGCGTTCGCCTGCCTCATGACCACCGTCGCAATTCGAGGCGTTCACGACATCGCCTTCCCAAGCACCGCGCGCTGGGCAACCATCGTGACCCTGATCGTCATCGTCTCCGTGACTGTGATGGGGTTCGGCGGCCTGACGTTACTGATCGGCGGGGTCTGGGTGGCGGGCATGTCGGTCGGGATGGCGCTCCACGCGTTGCTCCGCCGCGATGTCGCCCCCGTGAGTTAGCCGAAAATGCTAGTGCAACGCCCGGACGACTAGCATTTTCGGATAACTCACCGAATGTGGACGCGAGATCTCCTCTTGTTCACCGGTTACCACTAGCTTTGGCCTCATGAATGAAGGCCGCAGCCCCGAGGCATCCATCCCGAGCACCCCGCCCGTCATCGACGATGCGGTGCTGACCGACGACCGCCGGATCCCGCGGCGGCAGGTCACCGCGTGGGCTCTCTGGGACTGGGGCTCCGCCTCGTTCAACGCCGTGGTGACCACGTTCGTCTTCAGCACCTATCTCGCCAGCCGACTGTTCGTCGACAGCGACGTGCTGGACTCGGGCAATGATGCGGCGATCAACAGGGTCCTTGCTGACAACGCCAGCCTGGTCGGCTGGGCACTCGCTGCGGCCGGCATCCTGGTGGCGCTGCTCGCACCGGTGATGGGGCAGCGCACCGACGGATCGGGCCGACGCAAGCTGTGGCTCGGCATCAACACCGGCCTGGTCGTCGCCGCGATGTCCGCGATGTTCTTCGTCGAGGGTGCGCCCGCATATTTCGTGCTTGGTGCCACGCTGCTCGCGGTCGGCAATGTTTTCTTCGAGTTCGCCAGCGTCAACTACAACGCGATGCTGGTGCAGGTGTCGAACCGGCACAACATCGGCAAGGTTTCGGGCTTCGGCTGGGGCCTCGGTTACGTCGGCGGCATCGTGCTGCTCGTGGTGCTGTTGCTGCTGTTCATCCAGAGCTTCGGCGTCGAAGGGCAGACCGGCCTGCTCGGCATCAGCACCGACGGCGGTCTGAACATCCGCGTCGCGGTGTTCGCATCGGCGGTGTGGTTCGCGATCTTCGCGATCCCGGTGCTGGTCGCGGTGCCCGAGATCCCGGCGCGACGGCGCGCGAACCGGGTCAGCCTGTTCGCGTCGTACGGCATCCTGTTCCGCACCATTGGGCGCCTGGCCAAGAACAGCCCGCAGGTGCTGCTGTTCCTGGTGGCCAGCGCCGTCTTCCGTGACGGGCTCGCGGGTGTGTTCACCTTCGGCGCGATCATCGCCGCGCAGGCGTTCGGGTTCAGCAGCAGCGAGGTGCTCTACTTCGCCGTGGCCGCGAATGTCGTGGCCGGGATCGGCACCTTCCTAGGCGGCTGGCTCGATGACAAGGTCGGCGCGAAGAGCGTCATCGTTGGCGGGCTCGTCGGCCTGATCGTGGCGGCCACGACGGTGCTCTTCATCGGCGACGCAAAGCTCGGCTTCTGGATCGCGGCTCTGTTCCTCTGCCTCTTCGTCGGACCGGTGCAGGCCTCCAGCCGCAGCTTCCTCGCCCGGATCACCCCACCCGGACGCGAGGGCGAGATCTTCGGCCTGTACGCCACCACCGGCCGTGCGGTGAGCTTCCTTGCGCCGGTGCTGTTCGCACTGTTCGTCGGCATCTCGGGTGACACCCGGCTCGGCATCCTCGGCATCGTCCTGGTGCTGCTGGCCGGCCTGCTGCTGATGCTGCCGGTGAAGGTCAAGCAGGCGCAGATCGACTGACGCGTCGCTCTCGACCCTCTCCCCGACACGCCGGTACAGTCGGCTTATGGCAGAGCAGCCCCGCCCGATCGGATTCTGGCTCAGGCTCGTCGACCGACTCCTCGAGGAGCGGTTCGCCGAGGTGCTCGAGGAGCACGGCGTCACCCGCCGGCAGTGGCAACTGCTGAGCGTGCTGGCGGGCGGCGAGGCATCGGTCGAGCAACTGGATGCCGCGGTCGCGCCGTTCCGCAGCGAAGGCGACGAGGACTCCGCGGTCGAGCACCTGACCGAGTTGATTGAAAGCGGCTGGGTGGCCGCCACGGCCGTGGGCTACGAGCTCACTCCGCGCGGGCTTCTCGCCTTTGAGAAGCTCAGTGAAGTCGTCAGCGAGTTGCGCGGCAGCGTGGGCGCCGGGGTCAGCGGCGACGAGTACGCGCAGACGCTCGAGATTCTGGAACGGATGGCCAGGAACCTCGGCTGGCAAGAAGAGGCACAGGCGCAGGACGAGGCGGGAGACGAGGCTCAGGCGCAGGACGAGGCCTAGGCTCGGTGGGGTGAGCGACCTCCACGACCTGACCGCCCAGGAGCAGTGGACGCTGCTGCAACGCGCCGAGGTCAGCCCGACCCAGCTCGCCGAGCACTACCTCGCCCGCATCGACCGCCTCGACGCGGAGCTCGGCGCCTTCATCACGGTCACCCCGGAGCGCGCGCTCGACCGTGCCCGTGAGGTGGAGACATCGGTCGCCCACTCCGCCCCGCTCTGGGGCCTGCCGTTCGCCGACAAAGACCTCACCGCCCGCGCCGGCGTGCGCACCACGTACGGGTCGCGGTTGTTCGCCGAGTTTGTTCCGGATGTCTCGGACCCGATGGCCCTGGCGATGGACGCCGCCGGTGGGATCAGCCTCGGCAAGACCAACACCCCCGAGTTCGGCCTGACCGGCTATACCGAATCGCTGGCCGCGCCACCCGCCCGCAACCCGTACGACCTGACGCTCGGCGCCGGCGGGTCCAGTGGCGGGGCAGCCACCGCGGTTGCCGCTGGACTGCTGCCGTTCGCGCCCGCCTCCGACGGTGGCGGCTCGATCCGCATCCCGGCCGCGTCCACCGGGCTGGTCGGCATCAAGCCGACGCGCGGGCTGGTTCCCGCGGCATCCGGTGTCGACAAGGTCGCCGGCCTCGCCGTGGGTGGTCCGATCGCCCGTACCGTCGCTGACGCGGCGATGCTGCTCGACGCGATGGTTGCGGCCGGGCCGTACCCGTTCACGCTGCGCTTCCCCGCACCGGACGGGCCGCTGCTGGCGGCGGCAGTGCGCGGCGAGGGGCGGTTCCAGCTCGGCGTGATGACGACCTCACCCTGGGACGACTCGCTCGATATTCACCTCGATCCCGCCGTGCTGGAAGCAATGGCGCTGACCGCCGGTGAACTCGACGAGCTCGGTCACGGGCTGGAGAGCATCGCGCTGGAACCGGTCGACTATGCCGGGTTCTTCACGACCCTCTGGCAGGCCAGTGCCGCCAGCATCCCGGCCGATGGCGCCGAGCTCGACCTGCTCGAACCGCTCAGCCGCTGGCTGGTCGAACGCGGCCGTTCGCTGCCCGTCCGCCAGTTGCTCGAGGCGCTGAGCGCGGCGACCGCCTTCGAGCGCTCGGTGATCCGGCAGTTCGCATCCTTCGACGCGGTGCTGACGCCGACGCTGGCGCTGCTGCCGCGTCCACTCGGCTGGTTCGATCAGGCGGATGCCGAGCACAACTTCGTCCAGCAGTGTGAGGCGGCCCCGTTCACGAGCTTCGTGAACGTGTCCGGACTGCCCGCGATCACGCTTCCGGTGCACAGGACGGACAACGGTCTTCCGGTCGGCGTGCAGCTGATCGGCCGCCCCGGTGGGGAGGCAACGCTGCTCTCGATCGGCGCGCAACTGGAGCGCAGGCTGCGCTGGCAGCACCGGCATCCGCCCGCCTGGAACGCGTAACCAGCAGACCCCCACCTTCGGGTGAATTTGCACGTCACACAAAGTACGTATGATGTGCGAGGCGCCGCCGACGCCCTAGCAACAATTTGTCCATTCGGGGCTCTCCCAGGACCGTTCGAAAGTGCACTACTCCCTCTTCATGGACAGCACCTCTCTCGCCATCAACCTGCTCGGATTCGTCGCCACCGCCGGCAGCATTTTTCTATGGATCCCGCAGGCGCGGATCACCTGGCGGAACCGGAATGACGCCGCTCGGCTGGCCGGGATCTCCTCCAGCACCCAGTGGCTGGTCGTCATCTCGGGGCTGTTCTGGATCGCCTACGGCATACTGGCCGATTCGTTCTGGGTGATGGCACCGTGCTTCCTCAGCGTCCCGCTCGGACTGGCCACCGTCTTCGTGATCCGACGCGGCCGCAAGCTGCCGCCGCCGACCATCTCGGTGCCGATCATCGACTCGTCGGAGTTCCTCGACTCCGCCGTCGCCGACACCGCGTTCCTCGACACCACCGAGATCGTCGCTGAGAACACCCAGACCAGCTCGATCCCGATCGTGGTGACCGGTGAGTCCGCCGACGTCGGTGTGCCGATCATGGCCACGGCGGAGTCGGCCGACGTCGACACGAGTTCGGCGGCCCCCGACGGCGCGTACTCCTCGACCGGCTCGATCCCGGTCCTCAGCTAACTCACCCCGCGGGTCACGCCTCCCGCTGGTCGAGCTTGCCGAGACCCGAATACGGCCTAAGCCAGCCCGCCCTGCTCGAGCACGACCGGATCAGCGCCGAGCATCTGCAGTCGGGCGGCCATGGCCGCACGGGCACGGGCGTACGGGACGTCCGAATCCTGCAGCAGGGACCGCGAATTCGCCTCGGCCGCAAGGGCACGCAACTCGAAGGTCAACTGTTCCGGGTCCTTCAGGCCAGGCAACTCCCCCAGCTCAATCGCAAACCGGATCGACGCGGTCAGGTAGCCGTCCCACTCGGCGAGCGCGGCGGCCACCGCGTCACGCAGAAGCCCCGGCTTGGAGTCGTACTCGGCTGCGGCGGCCAGGAAGAAGCATCCGCCCGGGAACGTGCGCCCCGACGAGTAGTCGAGCCACAGCTGCACCAGTGCGGTCAGGCGCCGGATGCCTCGGGGTTGCACCCGTGCCGGCTCAATCACGGTTGCCATGAAGATCTCACGGGCGGCAGCCACCACGGCCAGTTGCAGTTGCTCCTTGGAGCCGAACAGCGCGGCGACTCCGCTCTTGCTGGCGCCGATCGTGCCGGCGAGGCCGCCGATGGAGAGGCCCTCAAGCCCGCTCACCGACGCCAGGTCTACCGCGCTCGCCAGCGCGACGCGGCGGGACTCGTCTCCCCGCGCTCGGCGTCCATCGACCTGTTGCATGCCACCAGTTTAGTAGTACGATCGTCCGTATTGTTAGTAGTACGACCGTTCGTATTGTTCTGAATCTGGAGACCTCGATGCCTGCCGCACTGACCACCACCCGCGCCGCGATCGCCGCGGCATCCGCGATTTCCCCGCGCCTCGGCGCAGAACTCGCCTTCCCGCTGTTCATGCGGGTCGGCCCCAGGCTGCCGGTGCATGCCCGCGACCGGGCCACGCACGAAGCCGCCCGGCGCAGCAGCATCACGGTGCACGGCAAGCGGGTCGAGGTCTACGCGTGGGGCCACGGCACCGACGTGGTGTTGCTGGTGCACGGCTGGCGCGGACGCGCATCGCAGTACGCGACCCTGGTTCGCGAACTGGTCGCCGAGGGCTTCACCGTGGTGAGCTTCGACGCGCCGGCGAACGGCGACTCCGCCGGCCGCGGTACCTACATCTTCGAGTACGTCGACGCGATGCGGCAGCTCGAGCGGCAGTACGGCGGCTTCCACACCGTGGTCGCGCACTCGTTCGGTCTGCTCGCCGCGCTCAGCGCGATCGATGACGGGATGACCGCCGGCCGACTGGTCGGCGTTGCCGGAGTCGCCGAGGCGAACAACCTGATCGAGGGCTTCGCGTCGGTCATGCGCCTGACACCGGCGACCACCGGTGCACTGCGGGAAGTGTTCCAGCGCCGGGTCTTCCCCGGCCAGCCGGATCTGTTCAAGCGGTTCTCCGGGCTGGAGCATCCGGTGGCGGTGCCGCTGCTCCTGCTGCACGACCGCGGCGACCGGATGGTGCCGGCCACCCAGTCCGAGGCGCTTGCCGGCGTGCACGAGGGTTCCCGGCTGGTCGTCACCGAGGGGCTCGGGCACAACCGCATCCTCGCTGCCGATCAGACCCTCGACGCGGTGCTCGAGTTCGTCACCGCCCGGGAGCGCGCTGGGGTGTCTCCGTAAGTCGAGCTTGTCGAGACCGGTCTCGGCCGGCTCGACCAACGGAACAGCTGATCAGGCTCGCCAGCGCCGCGCGGCGCGTACCAGCCTCAGCGCCCGCCACTGCCAGAACACCCAGAGCGACAGCCAGACGAACGGGATCGCCAAAGCCGGTGCGGTGAACTCCACCCGATCGCGGTAGAGCGTGCCGCCGTCCGATGCGGGTGAGATCGCGATCCGGTGTCGCCACGAGCGAATCAGGCTGAGCGGGCCGGACAGCGGTCGACCACTGTCGGTCATCATGCGCACCCCGTCCGGTCGCCAGGTGAAGGCAACATCGATGGTCTGTTCGCCGACCGGGATCACGCCGAATGCGCGCACGGCGACGGCGTGCGGACGTCCCGCTCCCCAGCTGGCCGGAAAGCCACCGTCCAGCGAGCTGAACGTGGTCAGCGGCGCAGACACCGAGCGGAACACTGCCGGCCGCGCGATCGCCCGCCACGCGGCATCCGGTTCACAGTCCAACCGGAGCCGCAGACCGAGCCACATCAGCGTCGCCGGATCAGGCCCCGGGCCGGCCGGCCTCGGTGACCGAGACATCCGTGCGGTGGAAGTTCTGGAACGACCGCGACGCGGTCGGCCCGCGCTGGCCGTGGTACCGCGAGCCGTAGATGTCGGAACCGTACGGATGCTCGGCCGCCGAGCTCAGCCGGAAGAAGCACAGCTGCCCGATTTTCATGCCCGGCCAGAGCTTGATCGGCAGGGTGGCGACGTTCGACAGTTCGAGCGTGACATGGCCGCTGAAGCCCGGGTCGATGAAGCCGGCCGTGGAGTGGGTGAGCAGGCCGAGCCTGCCGAGCGAGCTCTTTCCTTCGAGCCGGGCGGCGACGTCGTCGGGCAGGGTGACCTGCTCGAACGTGGCACCGAGCACGAACTCGCCCGGGTGCAGGATGAACGCCTCGTCGGGCGTCGTCTCGACCATGTGCGTGAGCTCGGGCTGATCCTCGGCAGGGTCGATGTAGGGGTACTTGTGGTTGTCGAACAACCGGAAGAAGCGGTCCAGGCGCACGTCGACGCTGGACGGCTGCACCATCGACAGCTCCAGGGGATCCAGGCCGATTCGGCCCGCGTCGAGTTCCGCCTTGATGTCTCGATCCGATAGCAGCACGGTCCTAAGCCTAGAACGACGAAGGGCACCGGATGCCGCCATCCGGTGCCCTTCGGTTCTGATGCGACTAGAGCGTGGTGTAACCGCCGTCGACCAGCACGTACGAGCCGGTCATGAAGCTCGCCTTGTCGGAGAGGAGGAAGGTCGCCACGTTGGCGATTTCCTCGGGCTGGCCCAGGCGGCCGAGCGGGTGCTTGGCCTCCAGTCCGTTCAGGACCTCCTTGGCTGCGGTCTTCAGCAGCGGGGTCTCGATGTAGCCGGGGCCGATCGCGTTGATGCGCAGGCCCTCGGCGCCATACTCGGACGCGGCGTTCTTGGTGAGGCCGACAACCGCGTGCTTGGTCGCGGTATACGCCGAGTTGCCATTGACCGCCACGGTGCCGTGGATCGATGCCATGTTGACGATGGCGCCTTCGGATGCCCCCGCCTTGAGGATCTCGGGGATCTGGTAGCGCATTCCGTAGAGCACTCCGTTGAGGTTGATGCTGACGACGCGGTCCCAGTCCTCAAGGTCGACTTCACCGGTCGGGGCGCTGGCGCCGCCAATACCGGCGTTGTTGACCGCGTAATTCAGGGCGCCGTAGGTCTCGACCGCGAACTCGACAGCCTTCTTGCTGTCCTCGGCGACTGCCGTATTGGCCTGGAACGGAGCCGCGGTGCCGCCGGCTGCCTTGATCTCGTCGGCGACGCGGGTTGCCGCGTCCAGGTTGATGTCGGTGATGACGACCTTCACACCGTTCTTCGCGAGGTCCTTGCTGATTGCCTCGCCGAGTCCGGAACCGCCGCCGGTGACCAGTGCCGTCTTGCCTTCGAAGTTGCTCATTGTGTTTCCTCCTGCGCGGGATCGTGTCCTGCAGATATCTAACGAACGACCCGGCTTCGGGTCGTTATCTATGTCCAACGATCGCCGCGGCACTTCTATTCCATAGATATGCATATAAATAGCTGCTGGCGAACGGTCGGGAGGGCCGCGCTAGGATGGGGCAGTCGCCATCTTCGGATGCCGCATGGGGATGTAGTTCAATGGCAGAACTTCAGCTTCCCAAGCTGATAGCGCGGGTTCGATTCCCGTCATCCCCTCCAGTTGTCAATTCTCACGGTATGTGACACTTCTCGCACTGAAAGTGGCACCACCGTCACATTTGGGCCTCCACCTTGGCAGAAGAAGCGGGTGTAGCTGAAGGGCAACTTCATGGCTTCCAAAGCTACAAGCGCCTCTGGGCTGCCTTCTCCGCACTCGGTCTCGTTTCTTGTTGTCGTTTCGGCGTCGCATTCCGGACTCCTCTCACCAAATCCCGGACCTTCCTGTTCGTATCTGGAATACCCAGACTCGTGTCAGCCAAATCGGAGCGGCTCGCCTGCGGAGTCGGTGTGGAGTTGCTGCCTCGCTAGTCCACGCCGCGTCGTGCGACGATTGGACTCTATTGACGCTTCGGCGGCGGCTATCTTGAACCAGCCCGTCCCGCGGCGCGTAGGGATAGTCGACCATTCGGCTCAGCCGCGCCTCTCGACCGCGAGCACACGCGCGCTAGGCGACCACTGAACAAAAGCATCGGGGCGATTCATATGGGGGCGTTGGAGCAATATTGGACCGGCATAGGTCAGTGGCTGCAAATCCAGGCTGAGTCATTCAACAGTCTCATCAGCCATCAGGGCGAGAAGGGTCGCGCTAACGAGTTGACCGTCGCAGAGTTCTTAGGTCGGCTTCTACCTCCGAACCTGGGAATCGGGAGCGGCCTCATCATCGGTGCCGACGGCTCTCAATCTCGCCAATGCGACATGATCGTGCACGATATCCACAAACATCCGCAACTCTTCTCGCAAACGACGCAGTTCGTGCATCCGGCGGAAACCGTTGTAATGACTGTCGAGGTTAAGACGACACTCGATGCCGAAGAGGTCCAGCGGATTGGTAGAAACACAACCTCAGTGCGCTCATCTCGGCCAGCATCGAAGGATGCGCCCGCGCCGCTCGTGTGCGTGTTTGCATTCTCTACCTCTGCCTCGGCGACGACGACCTTGAAATGGTTCGAGAACTTGTCGCCAGAGTCACGACCGGATCTTGTCTGTGTTGTGAACCCCGGGCTTGTCCTCGTATCAGCTGGCGAAATCATGCAGTGTCACTGTGTGCTTCTTCACGAAACAACTGAGCTTGGCGAACGTCTCTCGAAGTCGTGGATCTCGCCTGCGTCTCCTGGAAGCGCTGCGCTGGTGGGGGGTTCGACGTACCCTGTTGCGAAAGTGAAATCGACCGAGATTGACGGCATGCGCGTATTCGATCCAGGGCGCGCATTGCTTCTCTTCAGCGTCAAGGCGTTGTCCGGCCTCGGAGACCGCGGCCAGCTTGGCAGCTCCTGGTGGGAGGAGTACTTGGACTCGACCACACGTGAAACGGTGGAAGTCGGAACTGGTGCTACAGCCGACGCTCGCGGATAAACTCGCCCATCGAGAGGCACGTCATCCCAATAACTGTTGCGGCTTCCGCAAGCGACATGCGAAAGGGATGAGGCCCAGACTCCTCAGTCACGAGACGCACCGCCTGGCCCTGCTGATGGAAGTAGTAAGCATAGGCAAGCAGCTCAACTGCTGGCTGCTCTTCCTCGTCGCTCCCCAGGTCCAGCAGGTCAGGGCAAACTGCGAGCACGTCCGTCTGAAAACTATGCGGCACGGATCTGGTCTTTAGCGTGGCGTGGACCGGAGCCGCCCACGATCCCGCGTAGTTCGAATCATCGAATTCGTGACATCTCGCAGGTACGCACGCCGGAAAGCCCAGTTCGTCGGTGCGGGCGAGGCCCCACATGTCATTAAAGACTGCGGATACCCGGGGTTCATGGCGGTCGCAAAGCTCAGTCACCGCAAGCAAGCTCGATGTATCAATTATGAACAGGACTAACTCACCCTGCCCCAGATGTCAGTTGCCAGAGCGAGGACAACTGTCGGGCGTTTGCCCTGAGTAGTCTGCCGGCCTCCAGCTCGCTGAGCCGCGAGTCGAAAACGGCCTTACGGACTGACTGAATGTACGCCGTTCCAAACTCTTCCGCGCGCAGCACCGGCGTGCTTCGGTCAATGCCGGGGATGGGTGTGGATGGGTCCCGTTCCACGTCATAGTTCTGACGAATGAACTCCACCAGTTCCTGTTCGGCTAGCCCGAATTCGGTTAGTCGAATTGCGATCGCGTACCAGCTGGCCTTGAAGTACCGTGACGCCGCTTCGATGATGCTCGTATCACTGCTCGATACGAAAGAGACACCTTTTCGCTCGACGTAGGCGAGGAAATCCTGGCGCGGAAGCAAGAATTCAGTGGCTACCTGATTGCACCAGCGCTCATCCGCATCGGAGTCGTAATAGCAGGTCTTGCCCCCCGTACCCCTCCCGAGGTGCGCTAGTTCATGTAGGAGCGTGAAGGTTCGTAGTGCAGCACCGCTGTAGTCCTTGTTGACATATATAAGGGGCGGATCCTGTTGAAGCGAGAACCCCCGAAATCCTTTTTTTCCCGCGCTTTGTAGAAGCACGAGAACACCTTGCTGCTCGATCCGGAGCCGTAGCGCTTTGAAGACTGCGGATTTTGAGGTAGCTCTGCGTTGATCCGCGATGGTCCATCCGAGGTGCTGCTGAAGTCGCGCCGCGTACCGAGCGGGGGTCTCTTGCACGTGTGTGACCAGCAAATCGGACCGGTCAGCAGAGCCATCCTCAACCCACTGAACCAAGGCTTGAGCCCGCTGAGCTGATCTAAGGGCCCCAGCCTCTTTCTCTGGTTCCGGTGTGTCATTGTGCATCGATCGCCTGAATCGAACGTCCGCAGTATGAGATTCGGGGGGTTGCGGAAGCATGAAAAACTGGATCGAGCGACCCAGCCTCTTCGCCAAGGTCCGCAATTGGGTTGTGTTGGGCTGGGACTCCCCGTTCAGCCAACTCTCGACCAAATGAATATCGAAACCGCACTTCGACGCAAACTCCGCTTGACGGACGTTTGAATCGTCCAGGGCCCACCGCAGCACGTCCGCGTTGATCCTGATCGACACCATGGCCTCATGCTATGGCCGGTCCGCGCGATCGCTTGTTTGCCATCCCGGAGAATCCTTCATCTCGGCTGAGACTTTCGCGAGAACCCCCCTTCTCCCAAACGAGAAGCCAGAGCGTAAGCCGATCAAACGGAAAACGGCGGGCGGTTAACGACCGATGAGAGTTCCGGACCGGTGAAACGCGCCCGCGTCGTCTGGCGCCGGTCGTAGTAGGCCGCCAATTGTTGGGCGTACCCGAAGAGCGTCGCGTACGACTCGCGCGATCCTTCGGTTAATGACCAGACATCGGCGAGTGCCGCCGACAGCACTCCCCGCCGCTGGCCAGCCGCATCTGTCTCGTATGCATCCTGCTCTTGGAGGGAAGCCGAGAAGAAGAATCGGGGTGCGCCGTCGCGGGTGCGAATGGTCACGGGAAGTGCTGGTTTTGAGAGGTGCTTGGCAGGATGGTCGAGCCAATTGCCGCTGGTATCGGCAAAGCAGGTATCGACTAGGCCGATGATCGTCACATCCCTGGGGGTCTTCGCCCAACGCGCGGCGAACTCGTCGTCAAGTATTGGCTCGCCTGTGGAAGATATGAAGACCTCATCCCAGCCATCTCCGTCGTCGCTGTCGACATCGGGCGTGTGATACCCGTGGCCGTCGAGCATCAGTATGAAGGTGTCACCAGGCTCCAGCTTTCCGACGCACCTATCGAGCTGGTCGTTGATATTTGCTGCAGTCGTGTCACGCGGCTCTATCAACGTAATGATCGACATGGCGTCAAGAGGGTGAACGGCCTGGAGCAGCATGGACCGCACGGCGGCGAGATCATTCTCCACCCCATGCAGTTCAGGCCACTCGACCGTGCGGCCGGCAATCTTCGACGGCTTCGGCTTCGGCACTCCGATGAGTAAGGCGGCACTTGTCATTAGCGCGCCCGGGTTGGCGTGGCCTCGGCGGGGGCTGGCTCGCCGTTCTCACTAGACTGCTGCACGGCTTCGCCTGTCTGTGAGGGAACGGGTGTGGGGGTGCCCGCTGTCATCGCGTTCATGCCCCACATGGAGATCGCCAGGATAAAGAAGCCAGACAGCACGACGGCAATCGATCCGCGCAGTCGCCGGGCAGCGTCCATGATCTTCGCGATCGCTTCGAGCTCGTCCTTCGCGAGTCCTTCACTTGCGCCCTTCGTGGCGGCGCCCTTAATCGGTGCGCGCAGTCGCCCGCGGGTCTCGATGGCAGCCAGCCACGCACCAATCGTGATCACAATCCCACCGAAGCCAGCTCCAATGACGAGCACAATGGACGCCATGCGCTGACCGAAGGACCCATCAACTAACTCATCCTCTGCTACTAGCGCTCCGGCCGAAGGAAGCAGCACCCGTGAGATGACCGACCAGACGGTGATTCCTACGGCTGCGGACAGCAGCACCACAAAAGCGAGCGTGACATAGGCGAATGGGCGATCGAGTTCCCCGATCTCTAATTCCGACGGCTTGCTCTCCGTCGTACTCGCCGGTCCCGATGGCATCGTTTCGGACGGGCTAACCAGCTTTACGCCATTTGTGGCGTTCATCTGCGCTTCGCCGACTTTGGCCGACGCGACGAATGTGCCCTGCGCGGCTGTCACCGTGTAGGTTGCAGTGGCGGTTTTCCTGTCGGCAGCTAACTCGATGTCGCCGACCTCGCTGTTGTCCTCCTGACGTCTGATGACGGGGGAGTCGATAACTTCGCCCTCGCCATCGAGCTTGAATATTACGTCAGTGTTCTCGGCGGCCGTCAGCTGAAGAATGCTGGGGTCGTCACCCGGCTTAGACTCGCCACCAGGATTGAATGCGCTGAACTTGAGCGCCATCGGGTCTCCTGACATTCGGATCCGCATCCACGGTCGCGGAGTTGGCACAACTCTGGCCTCGGCAGAAGGGCGCCGCAAGACCCCAGTCTTGTAAAGCCAGCCCCTCTACCGGATTCGAACCAGCCACCGCTCAACTCTGAGGAAATGACACTCAAGTCGTTGACGGCAAGCACAGGAAGGTGCCCGCTGAACGTCACTCTTACGTCACTGGGTGACGACGATCGAAAAGCGGTCGCATCGACTAGCACGCGTCAAGCGAATGCGTGCGCCGCGCTGTGGCGACGGCTAGGGCTCACAGTCGGGCTCGCTCGGCTGCCTGCGACGCTCCCGAGGTCAATACGGCCACCGCGCTTCGACTGAGCCAGCGGCGTACTCCGCTGCCGTCACACTGCTTACAGCGACATGCGCCCGCCGAGTCCTATTGTTTCGCGGATCCGCCTCCTCGCGTACCGACCCACCCGGGAATCGGAGCGCCCGAGTAATCCACCCAGAACGGGGGTACAAAATGGTCCGACAAATGGGGTACAGATGGCAATCCGCGGTTATACAGCGTATGAGCCCCCTTCGACAGCTTCGCCCGCCGGAAACCACAGTGGCGGCTGCGCTAAGCCCCACTCTGTACGGACTCTCATGCCTGCCCTTGTTCACCCGGTGCTCCTCGTCGGAGTCATCACGGCGGTCGCCGGCGACGCCGACTCCAGGGGCTTGCTCACCGGCGGCCGCAATGTCGAAATCACCACCGACCTCGGTCCTGTCGATGTCTTTGTCGATCCAGAGCACGGCGCCGAGCAATTCGTGCTGAACTCTCCAGCAGCGCTACCGGCTCTATTCCTGGATACCCCTTCCTGTGGGACGCAGTTCCGCTTCGATCCCGACGGCTACGTGGCTCGGCTGCACGCTCTGCAGGCTTCCCGCGCAACCGTCATGTAGCAAGGCCTCCGGCTGGTTGACCTGACGTTCGAATCGACATGTCGTCACCCCAGTCGGCCGACGGGCCTGTCGGAGAACAGGATGATCGATTATCTTGTCCTGTTCTTGCGCTAATGCGAGACTCCGTGAATGTCCTTATCGTGAGCACCCTCCCGTGCTCTGCTCCGAGTGCGGGAGGCAACTGGACCCTGGGGCTCTTGAAACCGGCATGAGCGTACAGATCGTCTACGCATGTGACGATCGCGGAGTCGCGTCGATCGTCAATCCATTCCAGCAGTGAACGCCGGCCGGAAGAACTACCCAGCGAAGGCCCCTCGTGTGGCCGCTCCGTCACGCTGCCGGTGGGATTACCACGGGGACCGCTCGTTCCTCATGGTCTGAGATTGACACCGCATAGGGATCGACTCGGGTGGCCCGACAACGTTGTTACGAGCTTGTGGGAGTCTCGGGAAGTACCATTTCGCACCGTTTACAACTTCCTGTGTCAATCGTCTGACCGAACCGCGTGCGCTGCCGATAGTGTTCCGCGACGGCACCCGTGCGCCTTTTCCCCGTGAGGCGCGTACGTGCATATCGTCCGACGGCGGCGCTGCCGGCTTGCCCCCAACCCTGAGCCTGCGGCGCCGCTGTCCAGGGGATCATGCCTGATGGCACGACAACGCCCGTGCGGTCACAGCAGATGCGACGGCACTGGTACGTAGGAATCCTTGGCGGGAAGGGCGTCTAGGGTGCCGGTAGCCGTCTCGCAGGTGAGTTCGTTCACCAGCGCTCTTGCCCAGGACCGAAACGCCTCAGGTGAGCGGTGCCTATCGCTTGCCGCTTCTCCACGCTCGAACTGCGCGTACGCAACGTTCGGTAGTGCAGCGCACATCTGGCGGGTGATGACGTTCAGCATCCGGGCATGCTTGTCGGCGACAGATCCGAATACCGAGTCGTAGGTGGGTATAGATCGAAGCGGTTGCATCCCAGCCACCACTATGCGGGTACTTGGTGACGTGCGCTCTCTGATCTCACCGATCAAGTGTCGCGTGAATTGCCTCCACTTCGCCGGGCGAATCAGCGACAGCGCGTCGTTGATCCCAAGGGTGATGACGATTGCGTCGTATCGGTCGAGCCCTACGGGAAGCGATGCTGTGGCTGACTCCACGGTCATGGTCCGACTGGCGTGCACATCTACGGTGGCGCCTCGGCCGGTAGACCTTGCCAATTCCCGTGCAACGAAACCTGGAAGTGCGAGCTCGTGTGTCCTGACACCCCATCCCACGGCCGGTCCGCTACCAAACAGCAGAACCTTATGAGGAAGTGGTCCCGCAGCTTCGGCCCGCGGGGTGCCGGTCGGACGCGGAACGACATCCAACTTCGCAGCCGCGAACAGCCGCCAGACTCGCATGGTCGGTGCCAGCACAGGCCACAGCAGTGATCCGAGAGCACGAACTGTTCGCGATGCAGCTTCGAAGGACGGAACTCTGAAGGAACGGTCTTCGATTCTGCCGGCCTCGGGGTATCGAAGGCTCACGGTCACGGCAGGACTCCCGTTTCGCTCGCCGCATTCTTCTGACGCCGACGCTTGATCAGATACAAGGTCCAGCCGCCCACTCCCGCCATAGACACGATTCCGAGGGCCCACGCCAGCCAGACGAGGTCGACTGGCTTGTTCGTCTGTGCGCCCCCACCTTCGCCAGCCTCAGGGAAGGTGATCTTCGCCGCAATCTCGTGAACGAGAAGACCGCTAGACAGTTCCGCCTTCCCATTCCATGGACCCGCGGGAATCCCGTCTGCCAACGTGAAAGTGACCTGGCTCGTGTTCCCGGGCGCAATCGTCGTGGTTCGGTCGAGGCTGAACGGCCCGGCGGAAAGGCCGCTGGGGCCTTCACTTAGAGATAGCTGGCCGGTCACGTCGAGCGCCCGACCGCCGGTGTTGGTGACGGTGGCGGTCACCTGGGGGATGCCGTCCGGGGTTCGATGACCTGAGAGGTCGTTGATCTCGAACGCGGCTGCGGGACCGTTTCCGGGGGCGACAGAAAGATAGACGCGGATCCCGACTCGGGTGGCGCTGACAACGTTTGCGGTTGATGACGAACGAACTTCTGCCCAGATCGCCGCATACTGCTCGCCCTCGGCAGCGTCATCGGGCACGGCGATGGTGACCATGACGTTCGAACTCTCGCCAGCAGCCAGCTGCAAGGACGGTTCCTCAACCCCTATCCAGGTCGTCAGCTCATTCTCCTTTGCGCCGTCCTCGCCGACGAAGGAGTCCCCCTCGATGCGCGCCGCGCCCGCGTAGACGCGGACGTCCTGATCCGTGGCTGTGTTGTTTTGGATCTGAACTCGGCGCTGGATGGCCGTGCCGGGCGCGACATTGTCGACGATGTATGAGCGAGCGCGGGGGTCCGTTTGAGTGGCGACTGGGATGTCGAGCAGTCTGATGCCGATTCCGGCAGAGTCATCGGGTCGGCTGTCGTCCGTTGCGGCTAGTGCGGGGGCTGCCGAAGTTCCTAAGAGCAGGGTCAGGCCGAGGATGGCCAACAGTGATCGCGGCACGAGAATCATCCTTACAGTGTCGAGTCAACGGGCTGCGGTCAGGGTTGGGCCTGACAACGACTGTAAGGGGCGACGCTGGACTCGGCACCCCCTACAGCGTCGATTAGAGGACGGAGTGCGTCAGCGTTGCGGTGTAGTCAGCCGCCGCCAGTGCATCCGAGGGGACCGTGACGGTAATGGTTCCGCCCCAAGTTGCGGTGTTGTTGCCGGTCACAGCAGTCGCAGTCTGAATGACACCCGTGCCGTTGGAAGCAGTGGCCTCGGTAACCGTAGCCGTTCCGTCAACTATCGCAACGGTCGGCGTGTAAGTCACGTTTGACGCAGCGATCGTCCCCGCTGGCACCAGCACAGACGAGAACTCGCCGATGGTGTACGAAGTCGTCCAGCCGAGCGTGTCAGCGGTGAGATCCGTGACGACAACGTCGGTCGACTGGAAGGTTCCCGTGGCGCTTCCGCCGGGCGTGACGCTCGAAAGCGCAAGCGAGGCGGGAGCCGAGATACTGAGGGCGCCGGCCGTGACCTCCACAGTGGTTGTAGTGGTGTCCTCGACCGGTGCAGCCGATGCGGGCATGGCGATGACGGTGGTGATGGCAGCTGCCGACGCAATGGCGAGGGCAACCTGAGTAATACTGCGCATAGTTTCTTCCTTGGTTTTGATTTTGCGCCGGCAAAGCCGGCGCGACAGAACGCTCCCTGGCGCTCGTCAATGGGCACGGCGCAGAGCCCGTGGGCACGTCAACAGGCGCGCACGGGAGCTCGACATCGTTGTGAGGGTGATCCAGCGTTGCGAGCGCGTCAAACTGATTCCGCTCGGAGCGTCATAGCTCGCGGCTTTGCGACGTGGATTTGTTGGCAACTGCCAGCGCTACTCGGGAAGTCGACCGCATCGCGGTCGAAGAAGTGGGGCTGTTGCCGGCCTGCGGCATAAAGCTCGACGCAGACGACAGACCCATACTGCCTCGCATCTGCCTAGCGTTATAGCCCCCTTTATGGGGTATGGGGTACAAGTGTTCTTCCTCACCTGCCGACAATCTGGTTGGTTCGCGTCCACAAGAGCGCAAGAACCCCCTTACTTGCTTGAGTTTACTCAAGAGATTGGCCCCCGTTGTGGGCGTTCCGGCCTCGTTGACCGGGTGACAAAATGGGGACAGCCCCTGTTGGCTTTACGTCCCCGCCGGTGACAGTCCTGGCCCGCGCCGTTCAGCCGCATTCGCGTCTCCCCCCAATGAAGCCCATACGCTGCCGATCGCGGTGGCATCCTCAGGAATCGGGTCCGTGTTCGTCCACCGCTCGCACCATCTCTCCCTGCACACCGCGTCGCAGCGTCACCGCGTGCTCACGCTTCAACCGCGGTTCAACCGGTTGACGTCGCCGCCGCAGTGGCCGCTCCTGTCACGCGCGGCCGGCAATAAGGTCATGGCGTGAGCGACTTCGTACCTAAGAAAGTCGTCACTGTCAGAGCGGCATTTCCATGCCCGCTCTGTGGCAAGCGAACACGCACGACCACGAACCCGTATTACGGGACCGGGTTGTCCGTTCACCGTTGGGTCGTACATTGCTTGTCCTGTGACTGGGCCAGGCTGGTCAAGGAAAGCGACGAGCAACGACGCGCGAGGCTACCCGAGGAAGAACCGGCTGAGCCGTCGGACGAAACCGTCGCATCATCGGAGCGGCGCCACCGCCGCAGCATCTTCGGATGGCATTCCCGAAGCGAGAAGGCGCGATCCGCCTGAAGCTGAGCGCATGCGCCTCACCCGCATGCGGGTAGAACGCCCGGTAAGCTCCCACCATGGGCGTCGCTTCGAGGCTGTTACACGTTCCGTTCCGCGGAGGGTCGCTGGATGGGCTCAATCGCCCCGTTGTTCAGTACGGAGATGGATCGTTACAGCCGGGAGTCACTCATCAGTGCCCACGTGGCCGTGAGCTGTACGTTCTGCGGTGGACCTCGTCGACACTTGGGAATGGGCTTGGGAACGACGTTCCCTATTACGAACTTCAGCGCTAGCGTGAGCGGCCGAGGGGTTCGCCCGCTGCACTGCGGGACACGCCTAGAGGGCAGGGCCATCACCGCCCAGCGTACTTAGAAGCGAAATCGCGCAGAACGCGCAGTACAGATAGGTGACGATTTCCGACACCTCTGAGAGGTGCGCAGTTCGGGAAGGATGCCGGTTTCGATTACCCGGGTCCGCGCCGAGGCGGCGGATAAGCCAGAACCCCGTATCTCCTCACCGACCGGAGCAGGGGTATCAGTGCGGCGCCAGGCAATAATGACACCAGCCCCGCACGGGAAGTTCCGAGATGCTTCGCCTCCGAGGGTACAAACCCGTATGTGCCCCCGGAGGCAAAGCGAGCGCCGCCCAGGGACCTCTACCCGAAGGCTGGGCGGAATTGCGCTCAACGTCCGCCTACCCGGGCGAACATCCAGATCAGCTTACCGGGGGACATCTGACAGCGAGAATGCATCAATCACCACGCCTGCGTTCAGTCCCCTAATGACAGTGGCGGGGTACAGATCCACACCGCGTCAGTTCCAGTCGCTTGGCAGCAGTGGAAACTTCTGCCCGTGAACGCGAGTCAGGGCGGTCTGACGGTCGGCCTTCATGATCTAGTTCGAGACTCGACACCTCATCCGGCAATAATGCGCTAGAGGTCGGGCTCGCGGGCACGGCAAGTTCATGAAACTGTCCGGGTTGGTCCCGCGCTGCATGAGATTCCCTATTGTCGTAAGGCGCCTCAATGGCCCGCGGGGAGCTCACGGCCAAGAAGACGCCCTCCGAGCATCCCAGCTGAGTCCATCCTTGGTGAGGCCGTGCAGCAGTTCGACACGCTGTCGGCGCTGCGCCGGTCGAGGCTCGCGGTCGGTTCATCGACCATCAGGACTCGGGACTGAGCAGCAGGCTGCGAGCGAAGGCCACCCCGCTGACGTTCGCCGCCGCTCAGTTGCTCCGGCCGGTGACGTGCGCGAGTACCGACGCCGAGCCGGTCCAGCAGGTCCTGTGGGTTGCCGCGAAGCGGCGAACGTGACCTTTTCCCTTACGCCTATCAGCGTTCAAGAGGAACCTTTCGTGAGGTCTCCTGCAAGAATGCGGGCATGGCACCCTGGCCGCAGGTACTCGTCGTCTTCGTCGTCGCGCTCAGTGTCACCGCGTGCACGCAGGTCTACACCGAACGCTCTAGTGACGTGCCACCAGAGCTCTACGGCATCGCTGACCCCAACGACATGATGCCCGGGGTCAGTTGGGCTGACGGGGACACGGATGAATGGTTGCTGCTCACCTGCGGGAGCTCCTCATGCCCTTGGGAGCCGAAAGAGATCCGCAAGATCGACGACGCCACCTACGAGATTCGGCCTGAGAAGACGGGCGGCTGGCCGTTCTGCACCGCCGACCTGACTCCAATGGTCTATCGCCTCCCGGCGCCCGTGACTCAGGGCACCCCGGTGACCGTGCACCTCGGTTCAAGAACGGTAGAACTCTAGACAGAGAGCGGGACGGCCTTCGAGTGAACGATGGACGCAGATCCGCCGCATCGCTAGGTTCGGGCGCATCATTACTCACAGCCCCCCGAGAACCACTCAAACAGGCAGGCGCCCCAGCCTCATCTCGTTCCGTCCCGATGACGACGTCGTGATCCGGAACGGTTCCCATTGCTGGCCTGTTTAAACGGCACAATCGCCCTACGCATGCTGCAGCCGCCGACCGTCGTGAGTAATCAGCGACGTGCACGCTGCATTTCAGGACTACGCCTAAATCGGTTGTCTTGATTTGACGGGTTCTGAATCAAGAACGGCTGCATTCACTGAAAGCCAGCGCAGGAGGTTCCTGCGCTGGACGGTCTGCACATCCGCGGGGAGTGATTTTTCTCGTTCAACGATTCTCAGAGCTTCGAGCGCGAGTTCTTCGAACTCAACTGAATACTCGGAATCAGCAGCGTGGCGGAGGCTTGTGCCTTCCGCGGCTATTCTCACCATCTGCATCACGCTCCTGCTTCACCACTCGCGTTGATCGTAACGGCTTCCTGTGACACTTCACCAGATCCTGCTCGCGAGTTCATCGCTTGATTCACTTGCTGCGGTCCCATGGCCAGTACTTCAGCCGCCGCCAAGAGTCGTGCGAGTACCCGCATGGATGCGCGGTCGATCTCGCGTAAGTCGCCAGGTTCTGGCGAATTGATTGTTAGGAGTCCCAGAGGTATGCCTTTCGCGCGCACACCGACCGTGATGTAAGTCCGATAAGCACGCGGCTTCGATCGGTCGAAGCCGTCGGGCGCGTCCGTCTGGGTGTCGAGAACGAATCGATCGCCACCAGATTCGAGAAGCTCCCAAACATCTTGATCGCTATCCCCGTTCTCAATGAACACTGAGGTCGGCTCGTCCAGTCGGTTGCGCTTCGCGGACCGCTCATGCTCAAGGCGTCGAGGCACGGCTCCATCCACAAGCCTGAAGTAGGACGCCCTAGGCGCATCGGATTTCACCAAATCGCAAGCGTGCTGGACAATGTCGCGTCGAATACCATCTATCTTCGCGCGACGATCGAGAGGGCTTAGCGGCGCAAGTTCGACCATGTCGCCGGCGGCCGACGCCAACGCTCCTTGGGTTGTGGTGAGTGTCCTCACGCGCTCGGCGTCAAGTTCATCTTGAACGGCCTTGGTTTGCTGTCGAAGCTGGTCCTTCGCTCGGCTCTCCGAACGAAGCTTCACAAATGAGAGCACGGTGACGCTCAGCCCGCCGGCCGCAATCATGTACCGACACAGCACTGCAAACCATTCCACTTGCCCTGGCAACGTTGCAATGAGCGTCGAAATGATTGTTACGGCCGAGGCGGCAGCGATCCACCCACCCAAAACAGTGGGCCCGTCATGCGGCGTCTTGCCGCGGCCTTTTTCGTCCACGGCCAAAAGAATGCCAGAAGGGAGGCATCACGTGCTGCGGCTGCGCGGGACACATACAGGTGGGCTTAGGGAACGGGGTTAACTTCTGGTCGCGCACTCAGCCCAGGAAGTTGCCGGTAAGCGCGAGATGACACTGCCGACCACGCCATACGGCCTGCGTCTCGGCGACAGTTCGACGATCACTGACCCCACGCGCCTGAGACCAGCCTTCGCCACTCGACCCGTTCGCCGCCGCAAGCAGAGCCTCGGTCTCTTGGGACGCTTGGTCCCCCGTTAGACCCCACAGGTGCCTGACGGCGAGGACGAAGCGCTTCGCTGGCTGATCGCCGAACAATCTCGGTCTTTGCTCTCAACACCGCCGCTATCGCGGGATACATTTCGCCGATGAGCCCGGAGGCCTTCACGTCGTACGCCCGCGACCGCCTCGCCGAAGGCGTTGTGTCTGCTCCGAAGATGCGCCAGCTGGCACCGCGCATCGACAAATACATTGCGGGTCTGCTGGCCGCAGCGAAGGCACCGGCCCTCTTGCGTACCCAAGCAATCGGCGCCTTTGAGCCGACACCGCCGGAATTCTCTGACTCATTGGCTGAATTGGCCCTGCGCATCAAACGCTCGCCGCAGGGTCATCAATTGGCGCGGCAGGTGGAGTACGTGATCCACGAACGACTAGTTCGGCAACGGGAACCATCCGAATCGGCTCTGATCCGCCTAGGCGCTAACTTGCAGACAGCAATTCCTTCGGTGGCAGCCTTCTTGCGCACATACGCTGGGCTTCCTCCTGACTTGAGCGCCGCGTTGGTGGGAGCGGACGGCACAAGACCTGTTGCTTCAGATAGCCCGGTTACTTCTCACGAGCCGCTCGCAGACTTGGAAATGGACCTTGACGCCGTTTCTGCCCTGGAAGCGCTAGCTAGGCAGGACTACGAGGCGCTCTTTGAGTTTGACGAGCCACGGGAAGAAGGCTCAGCACTCACTTAGGTCGGCTACGCCACGCACCGGACCGCCATGTCCGTGTGGAACCAGCTTTCAGAAGCTGAGCCGTCGAGTTGCCGATGAACATCATTGCTCGCTCAGCGGTACCGACGTTTGCCACAGCGCTTCGTAGTGCCGACGCAACGCGTCCGATGTGTCTGGGCCCACCGACGTGATTACCGAGAGCCGGCGAGTGATTGAGTTCAGGCTCGTGCTCAGCATCAACGCTGAGCCCACCGCAGGAATCACAACTCGATCATGGAGTTCGCCGCCTTCGAGAACCCGGACGTTCGGGCCGGGTCGGCGCGCAGCGAGAACGGCAAGCATCTCAGTACGCCTCGTCTCGCGATCGGTTGCATTGCGGGTGGGCAGGGATGTGAGAACGCGCGAGAGACGCGGTAGCCGCGTCAGCCACATCAGTTGATCGGGATCGATATACGGGTCAATCAAGAGGGAGTCAGCGAGCCGACCGACGTGACTGATGAGCCTCGCGTATGCGAAAGCGTCGGAAGGATCAACCACCGCCTCTATCGCCGCACTGTCTTCCGTGGTGTCGCCTTTCGGCGCTGCGGCGAGGGTGGCTCGACCCGCCGGTGTCAGGGAGACGCCGTTCCCTTCCGCGGCGATCCAGCCCAGCCGATGCAGGTATGACGAGTACTCCTCCGACTGTTCACGCTCTGATTGCAGCAAGTCCAGAAACAGGCCGGGTTCGATATACCCATCACCACGGAGCCTGTCCGGGGCAAGCCCGTACTCGTCCACCTCGACGAGAGACGGCTGGTAGCCGCGCTCGTTCAAGCTCGCAATGTATGCGAGCACTCGTTGCACATCACTCTCGATGATGTTCATAGCAATACGACAGCTCCGCCCGTGATCGCGGCTCAGCGTGATATCGGTGACGCTCGTCCGCCAGTACGTCCGCAGTGTATTGCTACGCACAGACATTCGTTCTGCGTTGGCGGGAGCTGCGCCGGCCGGCCCTGTGTCGATAGCTCGGCGACTTGCCCGTCAGGCAGGGGATGCCGGTCGTTCGGCTGCAATAGCCTTTCCCTAGCGTTGCCGTCATTGGTAACGCAACGGGGACCGAGCTGCGGAGCGAGTATGACTACGATCCATGACCTTCTTGACGAGTACGCCTCGATGGCCAGGGACACCCGGGAGAAAGGCTTTCTCTTCGAACGTCTCGTGCGAGCTTTCCTCCTCACAGATCCGGTCTACGCCGCTCAGTACGACGAAGTGTGGCTATGGCAGGACTGGCCGGGGCGGGCAGGGAAAGCTGACACGGGCATCGACCTGGTCGCTCGCGAGCGATACACGGGTGAACTGTGCGCGATCCAGTGCAAGTTCTATGCAGCCGACTACCACCTTCAGAAATCCGACATCGATTCGTTCTTTACCGCATCTGGCAAGCATCCGTTCAGCAGCCGAATGGTGTTCTCGACGACAAACCACTGGTCCAAGCACGCCACGGACGCGCTCGATAACCAGCAGATTCCGACCTGGCGGCTCGGCGTCGATGACCTCGCTGAGTCCGACATCGACTGGTCGCAGTACTCGTTAGCGAAACCCGACGACCTGAAACGTGCGCCGCTGAAGGTTCTCCGTCCCCACCAGCAGGAGGCGCTGTCAAATGTGACGGCGGGCTTCCAAGACGCTGCGCGAGGCAAGCTCCTCATGGCCTGCGGCACCGGCAAGACCTTCACCAGCCTGCGAATCGCGGAGACCATCGCCGGACCGGGCTCGAACGTCCTGTTCCTGGTCCCCTCGATCGCACTGTTGTCTCAGACGCTGAAGGAATGGTCGGCCGAGAGCGAGCTGCCCATTAGAGCGTTCGCGATCTGCTCCGACAGCAAGGTCGGAAAGAACAACGAGGACTACTCCGTCTCGGACCTTGCCTTTCCGGCCACGACGAGCACACCGCAGCTCCTCAACGAGGTAGCCAAGGCCACGCTGGCCGACGGCATGACCGTCTTCTTCTCCACGTATCAGTCGATCGATGTGGTTTCCCGCGCCCAGGCGGAAGGATTGCCAGCGTTCGATCTGGTGATCTGTGACGAGGCTCACCGGACTGCCGGTTTCACCTTGGCCAACAAGGACGAGTCCGCGTTCCTGCGGGTGCATGATGAGGCGGCAATCCAGGCGAAGAAGCGCCTTTACATGACGGCGACTCCGAAGATCTATACCGACGCCGTGCGCACCAAGGCCAGCGAGAAGGACGCCGTGCTGGTCAGTATGGACGACGAGAACACCTTCGGACCCGTGTTCCACCGTCTCGGATTTGGCGAAGCCGTCGAACGCACCCTGCTCGCTGACTACCGGGTACTCGTGCTCGCAGTCGACGAAGGCACCATCGGCGCGAACTTCCAAGAGCAATGGGCAATTGACGGCGAGCTGAACATTCCCGACGCGGCCCGCATCGTCGGCATATACAACGGCTTGGCCAAGCGTGGAGTCGACGGTCTCGGTGCGAGCGCGGCTGAGCGGGCTCCGATGCGCAGGGCGGTGGCGTTCAGCCGCTCCATCAAGGACAGCCAGAAGGTGCAGTCGATGGTGAGCGGCTACGACGGCCAGTTCACCCGTCCCGCCGGCGTCTCCTTCGAAGATCCGGAGGATGAGGCATTCGAAGCGTCCGCCGAGAGACCCCTCCGGCTAGAGGCGAAGCACGTC
Organism: Diaminobutyricimonas sp. LJ205; assembly: GCF_009755725.1. Classification (NCBI taxonomy): domain Bacteria; kingdom Bacillati; phylum Actinomycetota; class Actinomycetes; order Micrococcales; family Microbacteriaceae; genus Ruicaihuangia; species Ruicaihuangia ninglii. The sequence continues at coordinate 3,106,286 of NZ_CP046619.1, forward strand.
GACGGAACAATGAACGTCCTCCGACGCAACGAACTCCTCGACTGGCTCAAAGAAGAGACGGACCAGAACGATAACGTCTGCCGCATCCTCACCAATGCCCGCTGCCTGAGCGAAGGCGTCGACGTGCCGGCCCTCGACGCCGTCATCTTCCTCAACTCACGCGACAGCCAAGTCGACGTCGTGCAGTCCGTGGGCCGAGTCATGCGCAAGGCCGACGGCAAGGACTACGGCTACATCATCCTGCCGATCGCGGTCTCGGCCGACAAAACACCGGAGCAGGCCCTCAACGACAACGTCAAGTACAAGGTCGTCTGGGACGTCCTCCGCGCCCTGCGAGCCCACGACGAACGGTTCGAGGCGAAGATCGAGCAGATCGACCTCAACGGGCGCAGCGACGACCAGATTCAAGTCATCGACGTGCGCGACCGCTGGGACGGCGAACGGCCCGAGGGGGCGACATCCGACGGTCCCGACTCGGTGTCCGTGCCGATGGACTGGACGCAGATCGGCGCAGACTGGCGCGAAGCCATTTACGCCAAGATCGTCGAAAAGGTCGGCGAGCGTGACTACTGGGAGAACTGGGCGAAGGACGTCGCAGACATCGCCTCCCGCCAACAACTGCGCATCGAAGCTTTGGTCACTGGAGCACACGCGACCTTGCGCGAGGAGTTCGAGCGTTTCCTCGGAGGTCTGCGCGACAACCTCAATCCCAGCATCAGCAAAGCCGACGCGATCGAGACCCTTAGCCAACACCTGATCACCCAACCGGTGTTTGAGGCGCTCTTCGATGGCTACTCGTTCAGCGCCCACAACCCGGTTAGCCAGGTCATGCAACGTATGGTCGACGCGCTGGAGAACAGCAAGCTCGACACCGAGACGGAGAGCCTCGAAGATTTTTATGCGAGCGTCCGGCGCAGCGTCACCGGCATTAAGGATGCGGGCGCTAAGCAGACCACGATCAAGCGGCTCTATGAGAAGTTCTTCTCCGGCGCCTTCCGCAACACCAGCGAACGGCTCGGCATCGTCTACACCCCGAATGAGATCGTCGACTTCATCCTTCGCAGCGCCGACGACGTGCTACGCAAGGAATTTGGCGCGACGCTCTCGGATGAGGGCGTGCATGTGCTCGACCCATTCACTGGAACCGGCACGTTCATCGTGCGGCTGCTGCAGTCCGGGCTAATCAAGCCAGCAGACCTCGAACGGAAATACCGGAGCGAGCTGCACGCGAACGAGATTGTCCTATTGGCGTACTACGTCGCCGCGATCAACATCGAAGAGACCTACCACGGGCTCAACGGCGGCAGTTACGAGCCTTTTCCTGGCATCGTTCTCACCGACACATTCCAAACGTCGGAGGACGACGACCGCTACGACGACCGGGGCATCTTCGGCGACAACAACGAACGCGTGAAGGCGCAGAACGCACTCGACATCCGAGTCATAGTCGGCAATCCTCCGTACTCGGCCGGCCAGGACTCCGCTAACGACAACAACCAAAACCTCAAGTATCCGTCTCTCGACGCGCGAATCGCTTCCACCTATGCGGCTCGGTCGACCGCCCAGAACAAGAACAGCCTGTATGACTCCTACATTCGGGCGATCCGCTGGGCGAGCGACCGGATCAAGGACAAGGGTGTCGTCGCATTCGTCTCCAACGGCGGTTTCCTCGATGGCAACACGGCTGATGGTTTGCGCAAGAGTCTTGTCGACGAGTTCAGTTCGCTCTATGTATTCAACCTGCGCGGAAATGCTCGCACGTCCGGCGAGCAGCGCCGCAGAGAAAAAGACAATGTGTTTGACTCAGGCAGCAGGGCAACCGTCGCTATCTCGCTGCTCGTGAAGAACCCAGATGCCGGAAAGCATGGGCGTCTGTATTACCGGGACATCGGCGACTATCTCACTCGCAGCGAGAAGCTTGCACTTATTGCCGAGTACGCAGGCGTTAGCGGTGTGCCGTGGGAACGCCTCAACCCGAATGAATCGGGCGATTGGGTTAATCAACGGAACGAGACATTCAGCGCTTTTACGCCTATCGGCGATAAAGAGTCTCCGCGAAACGCCGTCCTGTCTTCGTACTCGGGCGGACTAAAGACCAACCGAGATTCTTGGGTCTACGGCTCATCGAAGGTTCAGGTCGAAGCGAATGTGCGGAGAATGATCGCCTTCTACAACAGCCAAGTCGATGCATTCGCGAACGCGCCTTCCGCACCGGTCGACGATGTCATCGAGTTCGATGCGACCAAGATCAGCTGGAATCGAGCGGACAAGTTACGTCTTTCGCGAGGCGTGCGCTATAGATCGCGCGGCGACGCAGTGCGCACCAGCATCTACCGCCCCTTCAATAAGCAACATGTCTATTTTGATCGCGAGCTTAACGACATGGTCTACAAACTTGAGACAGTTTTCCCGAATGCTACTGAGGTGAATCTGGGTTTCTACTATGTGGGAATGGGCTCAGCGGTGCCCTTCTCGGTATTGATGCTCGACAGCTTGCCCGATCTTCATGTAACAGGGGCAGGTAGCGGTGGCCAGTTCTTCCCGCGTTACACATACGAGCCTCGGACGGCAGAGGGTGAGCTCGACATCTTCGATGACGGGAGCGAGTACCGTCGCATCGACAACGTGACCGACGAGATCCATGCAGAGTATCGCCAGCTCTACGGCGGCGACGTCACCAAAGACGACATCTTCTACTTCGTTTACGGACTCCTGCACAGTCCCGACTATCGGGATCGGTATGCAGCTGACCTAAAGAAAATGTTGCCGCGTGTTCCAAAACTGAGCAGCGCTGGTGACTTCTGGCTTTTCGCAGAGGCTGGTCGTGAGCTTTCGAAGCTTCACATCGACTACGAGAGCGTGGATCAATTCCCACTGGAGGAGGCTTGGGGCGATTCAGTCGCTAATCGCGGAAATACCGCCAGGCCCGAGCACCTTCACGTCAATAAAATGAAGTTCGGCGGCAAGGCAGGCTCATGGGACAAGTCCACCCTGGTCTACAACGAGCATTTGACACTGCGAGGAATTCCCGCTGAAGCACACGAGTATGTGCTCGGTTCTCGCTCCGCAATCGAGTGGATCATCGAGCGTTACCAAGTCAAGACCGATAAAGCGAGCGGCATCGTCAATGATCCCAACGCTTGGGGAGAAGAGCATGGCAACCCGCGCTACATCGTCGAGCTCCTGAAGAGCATCGTCACGGTAAGCGTCGAGACGGTGCGAATTGTGAAATCGCTACCCGTCTTGGCGATCGCGAGCGAGGGTTTCACGACCGCCGACGAGCGCGTTGCCTAGGTCGATGGAAGACGGTGCGCACCGCTACGACCGCGGTGCGCACTACTTGGCTAGCCCTTTCCGACGGTGCTGCCGGCCTTTGACTTGGCCAGCTTAGAAGTTCCCTTGGTCGCAAGAGTCTTCCCAGCCTTCGAGAGTGCGGACTTTGACGGCTTCGCCATAAGGTTTCCTCTCTTAAGCGGCAACATGTGCTGCCGCGGTTAGGGTAGGCCGCACGGACGACATGCAACGACGTGCCCACGGAAACGTGAGGTCTCCGCTGTTTGAGCGACCTTCGAATCGACGAAACTTACCCCAAGTCGGCCGAAGGCATTTCGAGGAGCATGAGCGATCCCTTACGTCTTGTCCTGTTATCGCGCCGATGCCAGACTCCGGGGATGACCTTTCGTGAGCACTCGCCCGTGCACTGCTCCGAGTGTGGAGACAACTAGACCCCGAGGCTCTGGGACCGGAATGAGCGTACAGCTGGTCTATGCATGTGATGACCACGGAGTCGAGTCGATCGTCAACCCATTCCAGCAGGTGCCGTGCCGGTAGCCGGCTTACTGAATGTCACGCGCAACTTCGCACCAGCGCAAGCGAGCTTGCGCTGGTGCGAAGCATTCAAAGCAGGTCGAAAGCTACAGCCAGTTCATGAACCTGTTCAATACCGAAGAACTCGTCCGACTCTCGCATTGTCGGCAGGCCGGCTGACTCCAGGTCAGTGAGCGACTGAGCCTCCCGAAGAGTGGCCAAGGTTCGGATCGCTGCCTGCTGGGCGGCGAACTGCGTCGTTCCCCAGTAGAGCACCGCATCCACACCGAACGCGCCGAGCTTTTTGGCCGTGTATCCATCGCGATTGATTGTGATGAGCGGTGTCCCAAGCTGCTGTCTGCGATTGATCCAGGTTTCGTCGGCCTCCGCCGCAATGAAGACAGCGTCCGCCCCGACGCTTTCAAAGGCAGCGGCCCGGTCGAAGGCCTCATCAACGCCCAGCGAGCCCGCCGAATCTGTTCGGCCGATGATGAGCGTATCCTCCGACTCGCGGGCATCGAGAGCGGCTTTGAGCTTGTCAAGCATGGTGTTCAAGGGGGTCACCCGGGGCGCGTTGATGATGTGCTTCCCGAAGTCATGGTCCTCGATATGGATAGCGTTCGCCCCGGCTCGTTCGAGCTCTCGGATTGTTCGGCCGACATGCAGAGGATTGCCGAATCCGCCCTCCCCATCGACGATAAGGGGAGCGTCGATAAGCGGAACTAGCCGGGAGACGACGCTCACCATGTCCTGCAAACCCAAATAGCCGGTGTCCGGGATGCCATACAGGGTTGTCGTCGCACCATAGCTGCCGATGTAGAGCGCGTCGAACCCGATCATGCTCGCTGCCCGGGCCGTTATTCCGTCATATATTCCAGGGACAACCAGGGGCTCAGGATGGGCAAGGAGATCCCGAAGCGACCGCGATGTTTGTGATTCAGTCTGCTTCGCCATCAGATCAATTCCCCAGGGCAGATAGCAACCTTTAGGACATCCATGCTTGTGTCAACTTCTTGGAAAGCGGTCTCCCAGTCTTCGAGGGGGTAGGCCTTACTGACCAGCGGTTCGAGATTCAGTTTCCCGGCGGCCGCCATCTTTGCTGTGAGTTCCCAAGTGGACCAAGTGTGCGCGTAGGTCGACTGGATCTTCAGTTCCTTGAGGAGCAGCGTCACCCAGTTCACCGTCGATTCCTTGGTCGAGCCACCGATCATGGCAATCGTTCCCTGTGAGGCTGCGAGGTCGAGGGCCAGGGACATGGCGTTTTGGCCACCGCTCCCCTCAACCACCAGAGGGAACCCGTTCGGGAAGCGGTGTGCGAGTTGCTCCTTGAAGTCCGGGGCGTCGACGATCAAATGCTCGGTCACGCCCACCGAGCTGGCGATCTCGAAGCGCTCGACGTCTCGCTGCATACCGAACAGCACCGGCGTGGCACCGCTTGCCTTGACCACTTGGGCAGCGATGTTACCGATTGGGCCCGGACCGATCACTGCCACATGACCGGACGCTGGGATCCCAACTACCTCGACCAGGTTCCGAACGACGACCGCCGCCATTTCAAAAAGAGTCGCGGCACGCCATGAGACGTTGTCGGGTATCGCGTGCACGAATCGCTCGTGCACGGCGAAGTACTCCGCGAACGCGCCGTCGACGTTCCGGCCGATGTCCCAGCGTTCCTCCTGGAAGAGATAGGCGGCGTCCGAAGAGCCCTTGCCACCGCCGTCCTTCCCGACCACCACTTCGGAGACCACCCGGTCGCCGACGTGCCAGTCGGCTACCGCCTCGCCGACCGCGGCGACCTCTCCGCAGTTCTCAGCCCCGACCACCACTGGGATCTTGAATCGCATGGCCGGGTCAGATTTCCAGATGTACAGGTCGCCTCCCCGGTCCACCCCGCAGGCCTTCACGCGGATGAGGACCTCGTGGGGACCGGGTTTGGGGATGGGCAGATCGCGGATTTCCATGTGCCCAGGGGAAGAATCAAACTTGACTAGGGCCTTCATCGTTTCAGTCATTGCTCGCTCCGATCTTGGTTTCGACGTTGACGTTGTTGGTTCGTTTCGCGGTGCGCACGGTCAGGACCAGGAGAGCTGAGGTCAACGCAAACAGCGCGAGGAACAGGATGGCGAAGTCATAAGAACCCGTTGCGTCTCTGACCAGGCCGAATACGATTGGGCTTACCGCCCCACCAAGGGTCCCCAGCGAGTTGGCGACTGCCACTCCAGCCGGCCGTAGCGCGGGCGCCAGTACGATCGTCGGGATCGGCCAGAACGCAACCAGCGCACCCGACAAGCAGACTTGGCCGAGCACTACCGCAACTATCAGCCAGACCGGACCGTCGAGCACAACCATCCCAATCAGGCAGACGGTCAGGCCGATAAAGCCGACGCTCGCTACCCGCTCTCGTCGGCTGGACTTATCCGAGATGCGGCTCCAGATCAGCATCGTCATGAGCGCAGCGAGGGGCGGAAGCGCCATGATCCAGCCGGTCATCGAGGCGGAGAATCCGAAGTCCGCAACGATAGTAGGCAGGAAGAACGCGATCGCGTATGCGGAGAGCGTGAGGCCAAAGTAGACGCCGGACAGTTTGAGCACAGTCTTGTTGCTGAACGTGAGCTTGAGGAGCTCTCCAACCCGAGCGTGAGGGAGCGTGGGCTGGTCCTTCTCATCTTCAGCGAGCCTCGCGGTCAGCGCGGTGAGCTCGTCACTCGTCAGCCACCGTGCGTCGCTGGGCTTGTCGCGGAGGAACATGAGGAACAGCACGCCGAGGATAACGGCGGGGAGCCCCTCAAGGATGAACATCCATTGCCAGCCGCCGAGGTCCGAGACTCCGTTGAATGCGTCCAAGATCCAGCCTGAAACGGGGGCCCCGAGGAGTACCGCGAATGACTGCGCCATGAGGAACAGCCCCAATGCGAGGCCGCGGTGTGAACGCGGGATCCACAGTGCGATCAACACAATTGCGCCGGGCGAGTAACCAGCTTCCATCGCGCCCAGGACGAAGCGGATGATGAACAGTGACACATCGTTGAACGCGAATGCGGTCAGCGCCGAGACGATGCCCCAGGTGATCAGGATGCGCGCGAGCCACACTCGCGAGCCCACCTTCTGAAGGATCAGGTTGCTCGGCACCTCGAATATGCAATACGCGATGACACCAAGGGACGCTGCGATACCGAACGCCGTCGCCGTGAGGGCGAGCGCCTCGTTCATCTGCAGAGCGGCAAAACCGAGATTGACCCGATCCAGGTAGTTGATCATGGAGCCGAGCATCAGCAACGGCAGAATCCTGAACAGCACCTTTCGTATTGCGGACTTCTCCGCGGAGGACTGCGTTGTCCCAATTGTCGTCATTGACTTTCCCGTTTCTATGAGGGCATCGAATGTGGCCGCCGGAAGCGATGCTCCGTTGCAAGGCGATGTTTGTGGCCGCGAGCGCAATTATGGACAATGTTTGTACGAAAATGCAAGTGGGTCGGTGAACCGCCTTGGGACGAGGTGATGTGAGAGCCTGTGGGGGTGTCGAAGGATCAAGTAAATGACTCGTCATCGAGACGTGGCAGGCCGCGTGATCCGGCCATCCAATCGAAGGTGCTCGCCGCAGCCGTTGAGGTTTACGGTGAGTTCGGCTGGAGCGGGTTCACGCTCGACGCGGTGTCGAGTCGGGCGCTTGTCGGGCGCCCAGCCGTGTATCGGCGCTGGGAAAGCAAAGAGGCACTCTTGGTCGATGCGCTCCGTGAGCACACGCCCGGGTTGACGGAGGAGGACCACGGGTCGCTCCACGCAGATTTGATGGCAATCGCCGAGAACTATGCGAGTGTCTCCCTGGGTACACGCGGCCTCGCAACACTTCGAACCATGATCGATCGACAGGCCGCCCCGGAGGTGTTTGCCGCAATCAGCAGCGCCATCACCGAGCGGCGGTATGAACTCATCCGCTCCGCACTAAGAAGGGCAAGCGCGCGTGGGGAAATCGACGTTCATGTGCATTTCGACGCGATCGCCAACATGCTGCTCGGCGGGGTGCTTTTCTCCGTCTTCGGCGACAAATCGGAGGAGGCTCCCGAATCATGGCGACAAGTGCTTACGGAGCTAGTGGACATCATCGTTCTGTCGCTCCGTTGATCGAAATCGAGCGAACGACGCCCGTCTAATGGGTTAGCCGGCACCGACGGCTGCGCGTTCTGTACTTCCTTGTGGACTCCCGGCGCCGATGTCAGACTCCGGGGATGACCTTTCGTGAGCACCCAGCCGTGCACTGCTCCGAGTGTGGGAGGCGGCTGGATCCCGAGACTCTAGAGACCGGTGTGACCGTTCAGATTGTTTTCGCGTGCGAGGAGCACGGAATCGAGTCGATCGTCAATCCGTTCCAACGGTGAGCGTCCGCGGAGCGCCGACGCTCGTCACCCGGAAGCGGGTTGCGCGGAGGCGATGGGCGCGTGCAGTCGGGCTGGATTCTGAAGCGACACCTCTCGAAATGATGTTGTTTTTACGCATCCCCAAGTTAGCCAGCACCGATAACGTAGTTTCGTTACTTTCGGCGCCCACTAGAAGCGCTCTGGTCGATCCTTGGATCCCCGTGCTCAGGCAACGAGTAAACGGCGACATCGCCGAGTGCGGCAAGCTCCTGAGGTATCTTGATGCGAACGGCGCTCAGCCGCCTTTCTAGCGCACGGGCATGCCGCTCGCACAAGGCTAGAAATGCCTCAGCAGATTTGCGGTCCATCCGGCTCAGCGAGGTGTGAACGTGACCAATACCCGTGATCGCGCGTTCTAGATGCGGTGACGCGGTAAGGAATGCGATTGCCTCGACCTGCTCAAACCCATTGACCGAATGGGCGAGGTACTTGTTGCGAACATCGAGGATGTATTGGTGCAGACGCGCCTCGTCGGGGGAGATTCGGTTGAGATCTGGCCCACGCGTGGCGCGAACTCCTTTGGAGAAAGCGCGCGAGTAAAGGAGGATCGATGTCATCCACAGCGCATCAAGGGGCGACGCATACTCTTTATCGCCCTCAATATTGCCCGCGAGATAGTGGCGCAAGTAGCCAGCCGCGAGTTCAAGATCCCGCGCGTAGCTAGCGAGATCGCGAAGCTCGGTTGCCGACTTTGTATCGATGACGACCGTCCGCTCATGAGGTCCCGCCTGCTCGCGATGACCGCGAAGGTCCAACAGCGGTTTCGTGCGCCCGTTCACATCAGGACTGTAGCGCAGGGGTGCCTGGGCGAGACGCGGACTTTGTGTGCGCTGAGCGACAGGTAAGCGGCGCAATAAGCGGTGACAGCAGCTACTGAGCCGTACGCACTTCGCCCGTTCGGGCATCACGCATTGGCGCAGGGTCGTGGGCGTGAAAATTTCACAATGGCGAGGGGAACGACTTCACGAGCACGCCGAAATTGGTCTTTGATGTCCGCCCATGGATCAGGATTCGCTTCGGAGGCGTCGGCGTCTGACCAGAGGTGCTCGGACTGCGCGAGGATGCGATCCAGGCCAGGGACCCCGAGGGGAGCATCGTGAGCGAGTAAGACGTCTGCATGCTCAGTAGGTGTCGGAGCGGCAATTCCTACCGAGGATTCATAAACTCCTGTTGTCGAGGAGGCTTCATGGTCAGTGAACGAGCCCGCGTTCTTATTACCGTCAAGGCGTCGCCCGAGCCGTCGAAGACGTATGGCGACACAGTATGTGTCGCCGGAGTAAAGCTGAGCGGGGATGATCAGGCTGAGTGGGTACGGATCTATCCGGTTGCGTTCCGGCATCTGCAGAGTGAACAGCAATTCAACAAGTATGAGGTCGTTGACGTTCACCTCAATCCGTCCCCGACCGACTCGCGGAAAGAGAGCCGCCGCCCGGTCTGGGACTCTCTGAAGAGGGACCCACGTGGGCCTATACCGCTCAGAGCCCGCGGACCGATTCTGGAGAAGTTGATTGGCCTGACGATGTGTGACCTGCGGACAGGCGTTGAGAAGGACCTCACCGCGCAGTCTCTAGGACTGGTTGAGGTACGCGAGTTGAAGCCTCTGGTGTTCGAGGACCACGGTCAGTGGACTGAGGCCCAGATCGCGAGCATGACTGCAGCCATGAATCAGCCGGATCTGTTTGGCGAATCCGATGACGCACCTTTACTCATCGCACCCCGATTCAAGGTCAAGTACCGGTATCAGTGCGCGTCACTAGGTTGCGCGGGTCATGAACAGCGGATCTTGGATTGGGAATTGAATGCCCTGCAGTTCCACAATCGCCGGATGAGTGACAATGACTTGCGCGAACTGATCACAACGAAGTTTTTCGACGAGATGTGGAACGACAGCGTCCGTACTTACTTCTTTGTTGGCAACTTCGCCGCCATCGTGAAGCGAAAGAGCTTTTCGGTGCTCGGGGTATACAAACCGCCCCGTGAATCTAGCTGGGGAGCGACTCTGTTCTAGATATTTGCGGTATCGCTTTGATGCAATGCGGCCAACACGAGCTCTCGGTGACAAGACTGCTCATCCGCCTCAAAACAAAGCAGCGCAACGCCGCCCTTGCGGGCGAGAGTACGGACGCGTTCGAGGCTCTCCTTCGCAGCAGTCGATTCCAGAATTTGCTCGAAACGAGTTCTTGCTGCGCGCCCTGCCTCGCCGCGCGTATCAGCGAAGCCCTCACGATTGTCTCGCGGATTCCCCAGGGCCGGGAGATGCTCATAGTCGATGCCAGCCGCCCGGAGCCGGGCAGCAAGCGCCGTTTTTGACAACCCGCGCTTCCGCGAAATTGGACTGAGCCGGACGTCCACGACTGTGGCGACGCCGCGAAGGCTGAGGCGCGAGAGGAGGCCGTCCTGATCAAGGCCCTCATAGCCGATCCCGATCACGTCACTCACCACAGTTACTAGTCTCGCATCCGCACGTCGTCAGCCTGCTCACAGCACCTGCCGGACCTCGTGCAACGCGACGCGGAATCCGCTCACGGACTCAGCGTCGTCCCAAACAGTTTGATGCCGACTCGGTTGTTCTTGAGGGGGCTCGGTCGCAAGGTTCAAGCCACGGCGGACGACGGACTCCCTTCGGTACCCCGCGCGCCGCGCGCCGGAGTCAGCTGCGAAGCGGCGATGACATCGAACATAATGCCATCGCCGCTTCGCCAATTCGGATTAGCCCTGGAGGACTTCGTCACCCGGAGCGGCAGCCGCTGAGAGAGCCGCGCGCTTTCGGATACGGTCCGCGTAGCGGTCGATCAAGAACATTGCTGAACCGCCCAGCACAAGCAGAGCCGCGATCAGGATGAACGGCAATGTCTCGCTCCCGGATGCCGTGATGATCGCGCCGGTCAGGTACGGTCCCGCGAATCCGCCGAGGCTGCAGATCGAGTTCACCAGCGCGATCGCCGTCGCGGCAGCGGCGACGGCGAACAGCTTCGGCACGATGCTGAACAAGGCTGCCGCGACGGACGATGTGCACACCGCGAGCATGCACAGGCCAGCAAGCATCATGAATGGCGAGTTCGAGAATGTCACGATCAGTGCACCGAGGGCTCCGAACGACGTGAGTCCGAGCGCCCAGGCGCCATAGCGGAGCGAGCGGCCGATCAAACGGGAGGTAACGAGAGCGGCGGTGACGCCCGCAACGGCGGGGATTGCCACGATCCATGCGACTTGCACCGGATCGAGGCTGAATCCGTATTGCACGTTGAAATTCGTCACCATGGTGGGGAGGAAGAACGTTGTCGTGTACGCGGCGTAAGGCACCGTGAAATACGCGAAGCCCAAGACCCAGGTGCGCCAGTCCTTCAGCCCCTGTGCGATGCTGCTGTGTTCACCGCCAGGGATTTCGCTCTGTTCCTTTGCCAGGTCTGCCTCGACAAGTTCCGCTTCGGAGTTCGAAAGCCAGGTTGCGCGCCTCGGGTTATCCGGGAGCAGGAACAGGACCATGATGCCGAGAACGATCGGGACAATTCCAGTGACGAGGAACATGAAGCGCCAACCAGAGAGGCCGAGGACCTGTGTGGCTTCGCCCCACTGGATGAGGGCGGACATCACCGGTCCACCGAAGATTGCCATGCTTCCCGCACTCGCGAAGAATATGCCGTAGGCCCAGGCCCGCGTTCTTGCAGGAAGCCAAAGCGTGAGGTAGAACAACACACCCGGCGCGAACCCCGCCTCGCAGATGCCCAGCAGGACGCGGAAGATGCCCAGCGTCCATTCGTTGGGTGCCCACGCGGAAATCGCCTGGACGATCCCCCAGGTGATGATGATCCGCGAGATCCAGCGTCGTGCGCCGAACTTCTGCAGGAGCATGCTGCTGGGCACTTCAAAGAACACGTAGCCGATGAAGAACACACCGGAGACGATTCCAAAGGCTGCGGCCGTGAGCGCTAGTTCCTGGTTCATGCCGGCGGGGCCCGCATAGGCGAGGGCCGCGCGATCTGCATTGGCGATGAAGTACAGCACGCACAGGAACGGCATTAGCCGCCACAGGATCTTGGTGTAGACGGCCTTCTGGGCGGGGGATTGCTCCCCTGCGCGCTTGTCGAGGGAAACGGTATTCATGGTTTCTCTTCTCTTCTTTGAGCTGAGCGGCGGGTTACGCCAGGGAGGAAACGAGGTTCGCCGGACGATACGACCGGGCAAGTTCCTCGGCGTGCCGAGAAACGGATTCCGGGGTTGGGTGGGTGATTACGTAGGGGTGGTTGTTCAGGACCGCATCGAGCACCATCGGCCCGACCCAGTCCGGGTCGATTGCCTGGGAGAAATAGGTAACCTCGGCCTGGTCGGTGACGATCTCCTTGCCTTCGGCGCCTGCCATTAGCCCGGCGTTCTGGGTGTAGGTTTCCCACGGGATTACATGGCGTGTTGCCGCTTGTTCTGCCTTGGGACGCAGCCGTTCGCTTGTGGAGATGCGGGTTTTCACCGAGCCCGGATACAGGACGGAAACCCCGATGTTGAAACCGGCGGCCTCGTATTCAGCGCGGGTTGCCAGTGATAGCCCGTCAACCGCGGCTTTAGCTGCGGTGTAGGCGGCGTGCCCGGGTGACGCGTGCAGGGTCGCCAACGACGAGGTGTTGATGATGTGCTTAGGCGCGGTGACCTGACGCATCCGCGGGACGAATGCCCGGTGGCCGTTCAGGACGCCCCAGAAGTTGACGTTCATCATCCACTCGAAGTCTTCGATGCTGGCGTCCCAGCTGGCGCGGAACGGACGCCAGGTGACACCGGCGTTGTTCGCGAGCACCGCGATGTCGCCGAACTCGTCGTAGGCGGTGGCGGCGAGCGCCTCGACTTGGTCGAGCTTCGAAACATCCGTTGGTACGGCGATGCTCCGGACTCCGAGGGCTTCGGCTTCCGCGCTCACCTTCGCTGCGGCCTCCGGGTCGATGTCGGCGATGACGACGTTCACGCCGTTCTTGGCGAGGGTGAGCGCAATTGAGCGGCCCATGCCGCCGCCGGAGCCGGTGATTACCGCGCCGCGGCCTTGGAGTTCCTCTAGTTTCATGTCAGGGTCCTTTCCTTTCGCCGTCAGGCGTTGACGTTGTTGACGTAGTCGCGTTGCTGTTCCTCAGGGAGGAATGCCTCTTCCATGCGCCGTACGTCGGCGTAGGAGGGGCGCGCGAATCCGTCGCCCCAGCCGACTCCGTACTCGGTTCCTTGGGCGGCGGCGATCTTCTTGATGTAGTCATCCATCGGCTCGTAGGTGCCCGCCTTCTTGACATCCAGAAGCAACCGCCAGGCTTCATGCACTCCGGGGAGGATGAACGGGACGATCTCTATCGACTGACCCATCGCAGAGAGTTCCGCCATCGGGGGACGCGGTTCGATGCTGGGGGAGGGAATCGCGTAGGCGGGTCCGGGCGTCTCGGAGAGCGCGAGGCGAATTTGGTCCCAGGTGTGAAAGCCTTCGTAGAAGATGACGTCGACGCCGGTCTCCTCCCGGTATAGCTGGCCGCGTCGGATGGCCTCTTCGACGCTTCCACCGGCGGCACCGTAGCCGTCGGTGCGGGCGACAAGGACAAAGTCGGGGTCATACTTGTCCCGTGCTTCGACGGCCGCGTTGAGCCTGCCGATCGCTTCCGCGTCGGACACCAACGCAATTCCAGGCTGGCCGCCGGCTTTCTTGGGCTCCTTTTGGTCCTCGATGTGAATGCCGGCGACACCGGCGTCGATGAACTCCCGAACCGTTCGGACAACGTTGACCGGAGCGCCGTATCCCGTGTCTGCGTCGCAGTAGACCGGGATGTCGACCGAGCGTGCGACGCGACGCGCGTGATCAACCACCTCGGTGAGCGTGACGTAGCCGACATCGGCAACGCCATGCTCCCACCATGCTGAGATTCCGCCTGAAACCTCGAATGCCTCGAAACCGGCGGCCTCCGCCATCTGAGCGTGGATAGGCAGCACTCCGAACGGCACGAGAGTGGTTTGAGAATCTTGGAACAACGCTCTCAGTCGAGCGCCCTTGGTCTGGGTCATATTGCCATCGCCTCCTTCTGACTGGATGTGAATCTACGGGGGCAGTTCCGTTGTGTCCAATGCATTCTCATGGCGGATGTGATGCAATTGACTCATGAGGACGCCATGCTGGACCTGAATAAGCTCAATCACTTCGCGGTGCTCGCTCGCACACTGAACTACACGCATGCCGCCGACGAGCTGGCCCTGTCCCAATCGGCACTCACGCGCAGCATCCAATCGTTAGAGAAGTCGCTGAGCCTTCGCCTGCTTGACCGGTCCCGGTCAGGCGTCACATTGACATCGGCAGGGGTGGATGCCCTTCGAATTGCTGATGAATTACTTGCCCGGGGGAAGGCAGCCGAGGACTCAATGCGGGCAACGGCCAAGGGCTCCGGAGGTCGGGTCGCCTTCGGCATCGGCCCAATCGCGGCCATGCACATCCTGCCGAAAATGATGGCTGAGTTCGAGACGGAACTCTTGGGGATGTCGGTCGATGTCCGCACCGAGATTCCTCAGATCCTGGAACGTCAGTTACTCACCGGTGAGATTGACTTCTTCCTAGCAAGGTTCCCAGAGGGAGGCGTATCTCCGGGCATCGAAGTGGACTGGCTGGACAAGACCATCCCAAACGCGATCGTGCGCCGCGAGCACCCACTCGCCGGTAGCGCCGAACTCGATCCATTCGAGCTCAAACACTTCCCCAAGGTGGCTGGCCATGGGTTCAAAGAGACGATCAGCCGTGTTCCAGACACTGCTCGACGGGCCTGCTACCAGCCGAACATCGAGTACGACGTGCTCGGAATGTTCTACGAGTCCGCTGCAAAATCCGACCTCGTTCTGTTCGGAGCGTTCCAAACCGCAACTGATGTCTTCGTGAATCTTGAGATTCCGGCCATTGACGCGGCCTACATGGTCAACGACGTCGCGATATTTCGCATGGAGGGAAGGACCCTGAGCCGTACGACGGTGAAGGTTCAGGAGTTTGTCCGGCAAAATTACGCTCGGATCGCCAGGCCGGCTTCTACGGTCCGCTGATACCTTGCCCTATGTCTCGGGCATCGTAAGTACGCGGTCGGGATTCCCGGAGCGGAGTAGTTCCACCGGTGCGTGACCGTCGAGAACCTCGCTTGGGGTTACGAGCCATTGGGCGACTGTCCACGCGAATCGGCGTTCCGGGTCGATCAGTGTGAGCACCTCGGCTAGATGCGGAAGCGGTTCGCCGCTCGGACTGAATTGGAACACCGCGCTGGGCAGCCGCGGATAGCTCAGGTCCTCGGGTTAGTACCTCATGGCCTCGGGTTAGTACCTCATGGCCTCGGCGATAAGGGCCGACTCCTGCAGGACTACTGCCACGTGGCCGCTGCGCATGAGTTCCGCGGGCGATGAGCCATTGAAGATATCGTGCTTGGAAACGAGCCATGCGGCGATGGTCCAGCTATCCAAGCGAGCTGGATCGAGGGTGTCGAGTACGGCACTGAGCTCGGGGAGAGGGGTTTCCTCGAACTGGAAGCTTGGGTACACCAGGTGGCCATCCGCGAGTGGGACCGCGAGGAGATCCCGGCTCTTTGTATGTGTGATGACGTCTTCAACCGAGGTGTGGAGCAGTCGCGCGACTCCCCCGGTCGTATAGAACGGGCCAACTTTCCTGTCCCAGAACTGGGCCGGCGTCTCGTACATTAATCAGCCCCCGACCCTGACGGAGTTGAGTCGGAAATACGCACGGCGTGGCCGTTGAGGTTCAGGATCTGGACGTCGAGTGTGGCCACGTCGAGGATGGCCTGACTAGCGGAGCGTGAGTCACCGGCCGCCATGTCGAGAACCACGACACGGCAGCTGAACTTCGGGTCCGCGTCATATGTCACCGTTTCGTCCACCGGGTAGTGGTAGTGCCCACTCAGACTGACGCGTGGACGTACGCGGAGGAATCCTTCATGGAATTTCCTCCGGCCGGCGGCCGCGTATGCCCGCCCTTCGGGGCTCCAGTAGCGGTCGGTGCGGGCAAGCATGGCGTCCAACGCGGGCACATGCAGGGGCGCATCGTGTGCGATGAGAACATCGGCGGAATCTGTTCCGAGAACGTCGAGGTCCACGTCGGTGATTGATTCCTCCGGCCACCAGCTCGCGGCGTTGGCGTGTCTGCCTGCGGCAGCGGGCGATACGCGGTGCTCGCGGTCGATCGAGTTCGCGCCACCCAGGGCGGCCAAGGTGCTGCCGGAGGCAAGGCGCACCCTGTAACCGCGGGGGACGTAGCCGACGTTGCTTCGGACCCAACGGATGCCATCCTCGCCTTGATCGAACTCGCGCAAGCGCGGGTGCCAGTCGTGATTTCCATCGACGAAGAACAGCGTCTGCTGCTGGTCGGCGAGGCGTCTCTCCAGCTTGTCGAGGTCACGCCCCCAATCAACGCCAGGCCAGACGAAACCGAAGTCGCCGAGCACCGTGACGACCGCGATGCCATGAGATTTGAACAGGCGGGAGGCCGCAAGCAGGTGTCCGAGGTTGCCGTGGGTATCGCCGACGAAACCAATTCTTGGGACAGTCCCAAACGTTTGCATCGCGTACGGCATGGATGTCATGAATTCCTCCGGCGACTCGTCTGACCTGCGGATCGTTCCGGTAACGACCGACCGCGGGACTGCGTGTCACGCTAGTTGGATGTCGCGTTATGTCGCGCCCCGTGCAGGAAGACATTCGTTGAGAAGAGAGATGCTGCGGTATGAATCGGTGGGATGGGCGTCTCACGCGGCCTGTAGCGCTGAAAGCTACCGGCCGCGTGAGACGCCCACTACCCGTGCGGGAAGACGCTATTGGGTCGGCGGCCGGCTGCCCCAGGTCCAAGTTGGTAGTTGCTCAAGGCTCCTGACGCGACGATCGGGCAGGGTCTTCTTCCAGTAGTACATGCGCTGCTTGTCCGCCCACGCCGCGAGACTCCGCTCAGCTTGATCGATGCTGCGGTAAGCGGGCGCATGCCCGCGCGTGACGGTGAAGTCGCGGTAGGTGTCGCGCCTCGCGTTCCATCGTTCGTCGAGTGGAGAGTGGCTATATCCGGGGACGCAATCGAGCCGTTCAATCTGGTACGAAACGAGCTGCTGAAGCCCGATGGCTTTCCGCTGGTCGCGCACCCAGGCTGCCGCGCGACGTTCAGCGACCGAGATATGCGCACGAGGAAGCCTGTTGTTCTCGCGGGGCATCCGCCCCGCGCGGGCAACGAAGGCATCGAGCTCCCGGATCCGCCGCACCCATAGGGCAGGGCCAGACCCCGATTCCATCGAGCTTTGCTCCGGGGTGATGTCGGCCCGGTAGTAGAGGAGCGATCGTCGGTCATCCGGGGTGAGATCGCGATCGTCTCGAAGACTGATCTCGGCATACTTGGCGTGCAGACGGCCCAGCGGCGTGGTGCCGGACATCGTGTTCCCTTCCGACGCGCGCACCGTGCGCAGCGTCGAACGGTCTATGCGCGGCACGATTCGCGTCGGATCTGTCTTCCTGCACGGGAAGACAGCACGAGCTCTCATCGCTACGGTCGGAGGCCCCGGATCCCGCCCGGCGAACTGTCAGGGAGGAATCATGGGCACTTCACGATCAACGGGCAACGGCGAGGTCGCAGAACTTACAGGCGGCGAAGGCGGCCGATGGCGGGTCGTCACACTGCATTCTGAGTATCACTTCGATCTCGACATGGCCACGGTTGAGCGGGTTCCGGGACCGAATGCGGCGCCCACGGTCAATGACGTCAAACGACCGATTCGCAGCATCGGCGCCTGCCAGGTGGGCGAACGAGGCAGGTGGACGATGCACCCGGACGATTTCGAAATCGACTACTACTGGCAGATCTCCGGCGAGATCCAGCAGATCGAGCGCATCAGCGAGCGCGCTCATGACTAACGCCAGCGGCATCTTCTATCGGATCGGCGCCGGTGACCCCGAGCCGCTGGCCTCCTGGGCACAAGCCGCCGAGCTGATCACCACCACGGGGGTGGCGGCAGTGACATTCCTCCGCCAAAGCGACCCGCTGAACCTTCGGCGCGAGGTGATCGTTACACGCGAGAAGGATGGGTACGCCGCAGCCTTCACCTCCGTCGTCGGCGACATGCCAATGCCGTCCATCCGGGTTCGCACGGGCGTGCCCGACGATCAGCTGTTCCGCGGAATCGAGGCGTTTCTCGCGCCGGTTCGCCGTCCGAGTGAACCTGATGACGAGCCAACCGAACCCGCACGCCGCCGGGGCTCGGTGCGAGTGCACACCGTCAGCGGCTCCCGCTACGAGATTGACTTCGACGCCATGCGCCTCCGGCGCCTTCCATCCGAGCCGTCACCTCAAGGACCTGATGCGCCGGAGTCCGCATGCCTTCGACGCGACTTCGAATGGGTGAAGATGTTGCGGGTCATCCGCCTAGTCGTGGGCGAGTCGGCCGTGTTCAGGCTGGAACCGCTGGGGCACCCGCGTGCTGTCGCCTTCACGACTCGTGCGACCACCCGTGTGC
The DNA here is from genome assembly GCF_009755725.1 of Diaminobutyricimonas sp. LJ205. NCBI lineage: Bacteria > Bacillati > Actinomycetota > Actinomycetes > Micrococcales > Microbacteriaceae > Ruicaihuangia > Ruicaihuangia ninglii. The sequence goes on from NZ_CP046619.1 coordinate 3,124,995, forward strand.
TGATGATCGAGCCGCTCGCGGAATAGATCGGGCGGTCATCGCATGCCAAGACGGCGCATCTCCGAAGCTGACACGTCCCTAGCCCGGCGCGGCGCGTCCGTCGAGGCGGGTAAGCGAGTTAGTCCCCACCCACGTGGTTGGGGGCGGCAGCACCTTGAGTTCGACGCCGGTGATGTCTCCGAGTACGGACTCCGCGCGGGCAATGTCTTCCAGTCGCATTACGGCGGTTCCGCGCAGAACTCTGGATACTCGGTTGACCGAGTCGCCGACCGCAGCGGCGTATGCCCGAACAGAGCCGAATCTCAGGATCGCGGCCCGCCTGATGCGGGTCGCGTAAAGGTGTTGCAACTGGGCAGCGCGGATCAGGACGGCCTCCCCGGGGTAGGCGGGCGTCTTCCAGTGGAGCGCTTCGCTGGATCCGAAGGTGAAGTCATCGAAGGCGTAGTCGCGGGGTCTATAGCGGGGAGTGGACATGCTTCGAGCAATTCTACGAGAAATTGGGGCTAATTGCTCCTTTAGTGGAGCTAAAAGCTCCGTTCTGCAGCGGCAGCACTCTGTCGCCCACAGGTAGAGCATGAACAACTCACTTACACAGGCCGCAGAGGCCGCCGCACGCTCCGCATCCCTGCAATGGAAATCCCCCGTCACGGGTCTGAGAGCGAAAGCAGCCAGCCCCGCGCTCCTGCTTGACGAGCTCTATCTCGCTTCTCCGATTCGGACCGGGAACAGGTACCCGCGCCAACGGAACTACCACGGGCACCACTACTTCGCTCAGACCGGGGCGCTTGTCGAGCACGAGTCGCTGCTTGAGGCCACGACGTTGGCGTGGCTCGATATGCATTGCGACATCGTCGCCATCGCAGCGCAGCCAATGAAGATGACGTTCGCTGATGGCTCGGTCCACTTCCCCGACTTCTTCGCCCTGCATGGCGACTACAGCCAGGTCGTCTACGACGTGAAACCGAAAGAGCTCATCACCGAGAAAGTCCAACTGCAGTTCGCGAAGACGCGCGCTTTGTGCGCCCGTATCGGCTGGGAGTACGAAGTCCACTCGGAACTGCCGAATCAGGTCCGCGTGAACCTGAACTGGATTAGCGCGTTCAAACACCATGGCTACCACCCCGGAGCCGAGCGAACCGCGCAGCTGACCGCGGCTCTGACCGAGCCGCTTCCGTTGAAGGCAGCGGCCGAGCTGCTCCAACAGGCACGGCTACCCGACGCGCGTGCCGCTCTTTACCACCTCGTGTGGAACCGCGAACTTCGGCTCGACCTCACCCAACGACTCTCCGACCGCACCCTGATTGAACGGAACACTAATGCCCACGCTTAACACCGCCGAAGTCATCCAGCTCACCGATGGCGACCACCAGTACGTTGACCGCCGCGACAACATCGTGCGGTTGCGTCGCCTCGCCGACAACCAGTACATCGACATGGACACGGCCGAACTGTCGCGTCGCGTCGTCGGACTCACTCCAGCACTGCCCAAGCCCCTGCACCTGTACGCCGAGGTCACGGACAAGCAGGTCGACGCCGGCAACACCTGGGCCATCCACCTCCGCGAGCTCACCACCGGCATCCATCCCATCACCAACGAACGGCGACCCGAGTACGACATCGACAAGCGCACACAGGATGAACGCATCGCCGAGAAGGTCCTCGAACTGCAACGGGCCAACATCAAGGCGTCTCGCCGCACGGTGATGCGCAAGCTGCAGAAGTTCCGTCAGCTCGGGGACGTCGGTGTCATCGACGGCCGCGCGCTTCGCGACCACGGCACCCTCGGCAATTTGGACCCTCGGGTGCGCGACGCACTTTGCGTGAGCATCGAGCGCCAGACCAACCGCTCAACCGGAACGCAGTCCCGAATCATCGCGGAGGCCAAGGGCGAGCTTCGCCACCGGTTCGGAGCGGACGAAGCCGACGCGATGCTCCCGCACGATTCCACCCTGTATCGCCATCTCACCGCTCTCACAGCGGGGAAGTACACCACCGGGAGCGCCAAGACGCGGCGCTCCACCGCCAACCGACCGAGAAGGACCATGACCACTCAAACCGAAATCCTCCCAGGAGCCCAAATGCAAATCGACTCAACCGTGCTGGACGTGCTGGTCCGCACCAGCAACCCTGAAAAGCCAGCGCGACCGACGCTGACCATCATGATGGACGTCGCGACCCGCAGCATCGTCGCCTACACGATGCGGTTGAAGGCAGCAAAGGGCGTTGACCACGTCACCCTGCTCGCACAAGCGCTGACCCCTGCCCAGAATCGACCCGACAAGTCACTGTTCCGTCAGGCCCTCCAAGCGGCGAACAGCCAGTGCAGCCTGATGAGCCCGGAGGAACGCGCAGCGTTGGACCGTCAGCGGCCGTACATCCACCCGCGTCGAATCATGATGGACAACGGTAAGGACTTCCTCAGCGAGGTCTTCAAAGCCGCAACGCGGAAGTACGGCGTGTCCACGGTCCTGTCCGCTCCTCACACCCCAACGGACAAGGGCATCGTTGAGCGGACCTTCGGCTCCATCAACACGCTGTTCTCGCAGTACCGCCCGGGATACGTCGGTCGTTCCCCGGAACACCGCGGATTCAAGGTCGAAAAAGAGAACCTGCTCGACCTGCACACACTGTTCGAGCTGTTCGACGACTGGGTGGTCCGCGATTGGCAGAACCGTCCACACAGTTCATTGCGCGACCAGCGCAACCCCAGCATCAAGCTGTCCCCGAATCAGGCATTCGCCCAGGCCGCGGCGGTCACCGGCAACCTTCATATTCCCATCGCCGCGGACGACTACATCGACCTGCTGCCGACCAAGTACGTCCGCATTCAGAGCGTGGGCGTTCAGGTGAACAGTCTCAAGTACGACTCGGTCGAAATCCATCCCTTGCGCGGAACGAAGTCGAACCTGACCGCACACAAGGGGAAGTGGGCCGTCAAATATGACCCCTACAACCGGCAGACCGTGTGGGTCGCCGGACCCGACAACACCTGGATTGCCTGCCCGCTCCGCGATATGGAGCTGATGGCCCAGCCAGCCGGATTCGACGACGAACCCGACAATCCCAGCGTCGCCTCCGAGCGCGACGACGTCGCTGTAGTCAACGCCGTCACGAACGGCACCCCGATGCACAACCCAGCAGCGGCTACGTCTGAAAGCGACGAACCAACTGCGGCGGACATCCCAATCGTCCGCATTACCAACATCGATATCGAGGAGAGCCCCTATGCCTATTAAATTCCACACCGACAACCGTCCCGGCCGCATCGACCGCCTGGAGCCGCTGACCAACTACCTCAAGTCAGCTGAGCCGGTCATGCCTGAAGCTCTGAGTGATAGCGCGTACAGGAAGTTGAGCGATGCAGCTCGCAACGAGTATGACGACGCCCGCGCCGCCTACCTCTCCGGCGGCATCTTCCTGAGGACCGGGTACTACTCCGAGGCGCGCCGTATGCTCTTCGACTGCTTCGAGAACAACCATGCGAACAACACGGGCAACACCGGCACCATGCTCAGCGGAGAGGGCACGGTGGGCAAGACCACCATCGCTAAGAAGCTTATGAAGTGGGTTTATGCCGACTACAAGCGGGTGTTCCCGGACTTCGAGCGGCACAACCGAATCCCAGTCGTCTACGTCGAAGTTCCCACCTCGTCGACGGGGAAAGCATTGATGGTCGGGTTCGCCGACTTCTTGGGGCTCACCTATCGTCCAGGCGATTCGATGACGAGCCTGCGGGGCCGTGTGACCCAAGCGCTGAACGACGCTGGCACCCAACTGGTCGTTGTTGATGAACTCCATAACCTGTCCCGAAGTACCGTCGCCACGGGCGAGACGGTGCAGATTCTGAAGGAACTCCACGACGACCTGCCCGCCACCTTCATGTACGCGGGCGTGAAGCTGACGACCGAGGGAAAGCTTCTCGACGGACCGCTCGGCCAACAGGTGGCCGGTCGGTTCTCCATCCTCGAAATGCACAGGTACAGCATCGGGAACCCCCAGAGCAAAGCAGTGTGGAACGGAGTTGTCGAAGGCTTCGCCCGCAATCTCACCCTCCGCCATCAAGAGCCGGACGCGTTGTTGGAGATGGCGACGTATCTGTGGGAACGAACCAACGGAAACATCAGCAGCCTGTCGAGCCTGCTGACCGGGACCGCCCAACATGTCATCCGAAACCCTCACATAACGGAGGAGCGCCTCGACAAAGCACTTCTAGACACACGCGTGCTCGACTTCGCCGCCGAAACAGCTCGCCGGGCACGCATCAAGCGGAAAGCAGACCCAATGTCGGTCGAGAACATCACGAAGGGGCTGGCGTACGCATGAACATCCTCGAACGGCTCTATCCATTCGACGTTCGCCCCCGCCACCGGGAAACGGTCGAGAGCTACACGCAGCGACTCCTCCGCGCCAACTTCGACACGCCAGAACACCGGACCTACTTGACCGGACTAGTCACGACATCGATGAAGCGGGCCGAGCGGGCGGAAGCCTGGTTGGAAGTACTTCGGATGAAGACCAAGCGCGCGGTGCGTTACTTGGTCGGCGACCGCACTGCATGGCTCACCCATTCAGATGGCGAAAACTGCGAACAGTGTTCCGCTGGTCTGACGAACCGCTGGATGTGCACTCTGTGCTCACAGGGGGAGCCCATCGAGCAGCACCCGCACTTCGACGAGCTCGTGTGTGTTCGCCACTCCCGCTGGGTCGGTTTGGATACCGACGTTGAAGCACAGCACTCGGTGGGACAGGGGCACGTCGAGGCTGCGTTGCAGTTCCGAAAACTCCGGCGCAGGCGCCTCTTGGACGTCCGTCTGTTCAAGATGCTGACTGCCACCGTGTCGACTGCAATGTCAACGCCGGACTCGCCTGCGACCGATTCCTCGACCTTTCCGACAGTCATCGCGCTGGCACGAGTAATCACCGGTGAGTCGTTCGCTAAGCGGTTCTTCGACCCGGCCGTGCCGTTCGCAGACGCGTACCAGCGGCTCGGCGAAGTGGTGGCCGACGCGCTGGGGTTCGCTTCTGCTTCGGTGACGCGGGCAGTGTGGCTTCATGCGCGTCCCACGGTGTTCGCCGTTCGCCACAGCATCATCAGCGGCGAACCATTCACGCTCGCGTGGCCGCATGACCTTCCCCTGCACAGGCACATCGTCGAAGGGTTCAGCGCTCGCGTGGCGGACCTTGAACCGTTCGCGAACTACCTCGCCGCCAGCGGTGACACTGACCTGAGTGCAGTGCTGTTCGGCATCGAAACCGGACAACGAGTCACTCTCGGCCCCGCAATGCGGACGGTCCGACGGCGTGCGGCCCTCGCCATCTGCACCATGGGTCACCAATTCGAAACCGACTCGACCGGCCCCTACCAAGTGACGCCGCAAGAAGCGCCGCGGTGCCCGGTCTGCAACAACCGAATAGTTCAGCCGGGCTACAACGACCTCGCAACGACGCATAGCGATGTCGGACGGGAGCTCGCGGTCGACCAGAATGGCGGCCTAACCGCCGAAGACGTCACCGCCAGCTCGAAAACGCAATACATATGGCGTTGCCCCTCCGCCGGTCATCTCTACCCTGCGACCCCATCGAATCGAACCGCTGGACGTTCGAAGTGTCCCGTGTGCCTCGGGAGACTAATCATCCCCGGCGTCAACGACATCACCAGTACCCATCCAGAACTGGTAGCGGAATGGCACCCGAGCTGGCTCGCGCTGATTCCGCCGACATCGGTTGGAGCGGGGAGTGACAAGCAGGTGCTGTGGCTCTGCAAGGAGCAGCACATCTTCCTCATGAAGATATGGGACAGGACCCACGGACACGGGTGCGACAGCTGCGCGAGAGCACGGACGAGAGCCTCCAAGACAAACCTGGCAGTGACTCATCCTGAGCTGGCGGCCGAGTGGCATCCGACTTGGAACGGTGCCCACACGCCGGCTGACTACTCGCGCGGTTCCCGAGACGAGATGGCTTGGCTTTGTCCCTTCGGGCACGGATACCGCATGCGCATTGAGCGGAGAGTAGCCGGATACAAGTGCAAGGTTTGCTCCCGACGGGAGCTCGTCCCAAACGTGAACGACCTCGGCACAACAGACCCTGTTCTGTCCGAGGAATGGCACCCCTACCTGAATGGGCTCAAAGAGCCGGGCCGTCTCATCGCTGGAACAACCAAGTACTGGTGGCGCTGCCTCACCAACCGGCATGAGGAACAGCAAAGCGTTCCGCACCGGCGCAAGTCCAACGGTTGCATCAAGTGCTCTCCCGCGGAGCGCATCTTGAACCGAACGTAGTACTCAAACCACATCTAACGCCGATGGGACTTCATGTCCCGTCGGCGTTCTTTGCATTCCCGCGCAAACAAGTGCCACATTGTTTGAGAGAAAAGATGCCGCGGGCGATAGATGGCACTTCAGTGTTTACGCGGATTTCGACGGTACAGAAGTGTCACTCTGGCAAATAATTCACACCAGTTGTCGTTCGCCAAGTGTTTGTTCCTTCTCTCTCATAGCTGGACTTGTCTCACGCAAAGTCGGACTAAGTGAGCAAAAACGGTGGTTTACACGCACGTTTACCCGTCGTGTTGATCGCAAACCTAGATTTCGGAACGCAAGGATAGCTTTCGTAACGCAGGATAGTTTCCGTTGAGCGTTCAACAGCCCCGCCCCCGGCGCGTCGCGGTTGAGGCTCGTCAACCGGGCATTTCAGCGGGCGGGTCTTGCGGGATTGTCGGTGAGGTCGGGCTTTCCTACAGCCTTGGTTGCACTCGTGCACTCGTGCCGTCTCTGCTCGCCAAGCAATGAAGATCGCCCTATCGGACCACCATGGTGCGTGTATCGACGGCCACGGACCGCCCGCTAACGGTCCGTCACTCGGTCACGCTCAGCCGCTCCGGACCCGCGAGACCTACGCGCTTTCGCGGGCAGAAGCGTCGTTGCGTCGGTCCGCTAACCGCCGGCCTTCCCGCAAGCGCGCCGCTGCCGCGACGATGAAAAGGCACGCGGATGCCGTGATCCATACAGCCCCGTGATCGTGGGAGACGATCACGTGCGTCGGGCTGGCGGGGTCCCCGACCGGATAGCTGCAAATAAGTTGCGGCGGCAGCAATGTCACTTCGCCCGTAACGGCCAATTCCGCGCTCTCGCTGATGATGGTGCCTTCTGGCAGCGGGTAGCGTTCACACGTTGACGAACCGTCCCGCTCCGAGAACGCCAGCTGCCACACGACCGGGATCAGACATAAGACGGCAGCCAAGACGGCGACCCTGCTTAACCGGCGGAGATTCGGCTTTCTATGCATCTCGTCCCTTGATCCGTGGCTAGATCGCCGCCTCGCGCCCAATAATCCACTTGGCTGTCGTCCGAGTGCAGTCTGATCTGAGCTGGCCTAACCAGTCAAGGTCGAAGCACTATGCGTGACGGGGCCCATCGAGCAGCAACCAACCGCTTTGTTCCGCCTTCCCTCGCGTGTCCGTTGAGGGTCCCCGCTGAGTCACCTCATTTCGGAGTCTCGCGCCGGTTGGCGTCAGCTGAGCATGGTTCTGCTGTCGGCCACCTCGATGAGGTTCTGATCGTGCGCAGAGACGAGCACCGCGATCCCATCTTTGGTGAGTCCGCGCAGCAGTTCGATCACGCTGTCGGCACTGCGACGATCGAGGCTCGCGGTCGGTTCATCGACGATCAGGACTCGGGGACTGAGCAGCAGGCTGCGGGCGAAGGCCACCCGCTGACGTTCGCCCCCGCTCAGCTGTTCCGGCCGGTGACGCGCGCGGCCGCCGACGCCGAGCCGGTCCAGCAGGTCCTGGGCGACGGGTGCAAGTTGTTTGGTGCGCCGCGCTGGCACGGCCGGCAGCAGCACGTTCTCGATCGCAGTCAGCCCCGCAATTAGAGTGCCGCCTTGGTCGAGGTAGCCGACGAAGTCGCGCCGCAAGCCGGTGATGCGGGCATCCGACAGGCGTGCGATGCTCTCGCCCGCCCAGCGGACGTCGCCAGATGTCGGGGCGGCAAGGCCCGCAGCAACCCGCAGGATGCTCGTCTTGCCCGACCCGCTGCGCCCGGCCAGGCAGTGCATCTGCCCCGCGCCGAGCGCCAGGTCGTAGTCGGAGACGATGTCAAGTGTGTGCCCGTTCGCTCCGACGTAGCGGATTGTGACGTCCTCCAGTTGCACAACTGTCGAAGTCTGCGACGTCACCGCCGACTCGGTCGACGTCTCGTTGAGTGTCATCGGTTCTGCTTCCACCGTGTCTCCCTCCAGCCAGTCAGCACAACCGTGACCACCAGTAGGCCAGCCGCGCTGAGCGCGACCGGGATCGTCTGCTCAGCGAGTTCGGGCGTTGCCCAGTTCAGATACAGCCAGGACAGTCCGCCGGCAGCGGCCACCGACGGTACGCCGATCATGAGGCCCTCGATCATTTGGACGCCACGCACCCCTCCGGCGCTCCATCCCATCGCCCGCATGAGCCGCCACTGCTCGCTTCGCCGGTCGAGGTCGATGCGGCGCGCGATAACGGCAAGCACGACGCCGGCGATGAGCGCGATCGCGCCGAGCGCGAGCTGTGCTATCAGCGCCTGATCGGCGGCAACCGCGCCGAGGATGGTGGGGCCGACGGCTGCCTGCCCCTCGATGACCGTCACGGTCACCGCGGATGCTGCGACCGCCACGACGGCGGTGGCGATGAACTGGACGATTGCGTTCGTTCTGTGCACGACCAGTTGGCGAGCGGCGAACCGCAAGGAGGAAGTGACCCAGGCGGTGACGCGAGCAGCGCTGTGCCGGGTGCGTCCGCCGGATGCGGTCGTGGTGCGAGGTGGCCGCGCTCCGAGCGTGACGGCGAGAGCGGATGTGGCGATCAGGGCGGCCAGTGATACCGCGACAATGCCGCCGACGATGCTGCGGGAGCTGGCGAGCGCCAGCGCAGCGGTCCCGGCGAGGGCAACGACTGTCAGGGAGACGGTTTCCTCTGCCGCCATCCAGCGGACGATCCGTCGTCGGCGCCAGCCGATGGTGCGCAGCACGGCGGCCTGTGCCCGTCTGCCGGGCACCGATGCGAACTGCACCGCCGCGAGCAGCAGGGCGGATGCCGCGAGCGCGACCGCGAGCACCGACAAGCTAGTGCCGGACACAGTCAGATCCACTTGGGCTGCGGCACCGAGAGACGACCAGCTCTGATTCACATACCCAAGGTCACCGACCGTTTGGGTGCCGTTCGGGTCCAGTGTGCCGAAGGCCCAGTCCCGCACCAACACACTCACGTCCTGCGGGCTGGACCCGGCAACCACCGTAGCGACATAACCCAGTTCTTCGATCTGCTGCGCAACGGCCGCGACGCGGGCCACAGTATCCGGGGTGTACGCCTCGATCCCGCCGACGCGGACCCTGATTGCCGACACTGGCAAGGTAGAACCGAACTCCGGTGCACGGGTGATGTCGGCGATCGCGCTGGTGTTCGCATTGACCAGGCCGAAGCCGCTCAGCGACGGCGCCAGTTCGACCGGATCCACTGGTTTGCCGTCAGGATCGGCGACGAGTGTGGAGGCGGGAATCTCGTATGCGCCGAGCGGAACGTGTCCGAGTTCGGTCTGCGGCGGCACGATCTCTTCAGGGTTGAATGAGCCGATCGGGACGCCCGCGGGGTATCCGCTCTGCTGAGCAGGCGTCGCCGGTGTGAAGTACACCGATTCCAGTCCGGTGGCGGTCCCATCCGAGACCACCTTGCCGAATGTACCGCTCGACATGTCGACCGGCGCCGGGGAGATGAAACCAGCTGCGGTCAGCTCGGCAACCCGCTTGCCATCCTCGCCGGCTTCTCGGAGCGTAATCTGCGGCGCAGCGGCACCCGCCATTCCAGGCAGATGGGACATCGTAGGGATGGGTGCACTATCGATCACCAATCCACTGCCCGCCCACGGTACGTAAACGGACTGGCTGGTGAACGGTGTGAGCAGAGGGCTGGGGTCTGCGGTCACCTCACCCACGGGCACGCCCGGCTGCCCAGCCAGGAGCGCATCCGGGAGAGGCACAATCCCCGGGGGGCCGTGGGGGTCAAAAGCGACCGGGCCGAATCCCTCAAGCGCGAGTGTGAGCTTCAGCGGAACCATCTTCTGCTCAGCAACAAGCACCGGAACCGTTGCCAGGGCGTCGAAGGAGTCTGCGTCGGGAGCATTGATCTCCAGCCCGAGCCGTTCGTACTCGGCTTTGAGTGCTTCGTCCAGTTCGGAATCACGCATGCCGTTCGTGTAGGCATCCGCTGCTTCCGAGTAGGAAGGCAGGGCATTCGCCTTCATCCACGTGCGGAGCGGTCCCAGGGACGCTCCGGTTTCGCCGCGCACGTCGACCAGTGGCGACAGGAAATCTCCCGCCGCACCGAGTAGTGCTCGCTCCGCCTCGGGATCGATCAAAGTGATGCGCGAGGCCAACACGGGCGTCCCGGGCAGCGTGATAACGACACTGCCCTCGATCTCGTCGACCCGGGAGTTACCAATCCCCGACCCGTCGGATAGCGAGACGAATGATTTCTCGAAGTGACGGGTTCTGCAGAGGTAGGACTCATTGGCCGAGACGGATGCAACCTTGCCGGAAGCATCTTGGAATTCGCAGGTCCAGTTCTCCATCTCGGGCGATGGATCCAGCACGATTGACGACGGCGAATTCGTCGCGTCCACCCACAGATTCAGCTGGTTCCTAGCGACGATCCGTTCACCCAGGCCGTCGTCGGTGACGAAAGTCATCGTTGCCCGGTACGCCTGCCGGTCCGGCTCGGTGCGGGCCATGTCCAGCGGGATAACGAAGCGCACCCGATCGCTGGTCGACATCGGATAGGACACCGAGCCGATCGGAGCGGCAACCTCGACACCGTCGATCCCGCGAACTTCATCGATCGCGCTGAGCGGCAGACCCCGAATGTCTGAGGAGACAAGTGCTGTCGGCGTCAGTACGCCGTCGAACATCTCCGAGACATCCGACTTCGTGACCAGGATGTCATAGGCGCCGCGCCAGTTCTCGTCGAGCAAAGCCTGCAGCCGCTCCGCAGCCGTACCGTTGACTCCCGCTGCCGCGATACTGACGAGCGCGAGCAGCGCTACAGCAACGGTGCGGGGTCGGTCGCGAAGAACGCGACGCACTGCTCTCGGAACAACCGCCACGCGCCCCCCTTAGACCCGAGTAGGTTTCATTACACTATCGACGATGGTGAGTCCGCGCTAGAGCCGCGCGACTGGGTGGAAGCAGACCACGCACTCAAGACAGGAAGTCCGGTTCTAGCGTCTTGGATCGCTGCAGTTCTGCAGCCGGTGGAGCATTCAGCGGATGATGCTTGCACTTAGTTCGAACGGCTGCCCGTTCAGCGTGCGGGCAACCCGGGCCGTTCGCTCACCAAGCATGCGATGGGCCTCCAACACGGATCGTGAGAGGCAACGCGATCACCAAGGTCTTATCAACAGGGAGGGGCTCAACCGTCTCGTTCCCGAGCGCTGTCGATTGAATCTCAACCGAGGTGGTGCATGGCAGGTCAATGGCTGCTGGATCGATCGGGTGAAGACCAATCATCGGACGACCTCGCTGAGCGGGCCGAGAACTTTGGCCAACTCTTGTTTCGCGCGGTGATAGCGGCTGCGGACCGTCGACGCGGGAAACCCAAGGTACTGGCTGATCTCTGCGAGGGTGAACCCATCCCAGTGCACCGCACGTACTATCTCGGCGAGATCGGGATGGAGGCGTTGGATCGCGTCCTGGACGTCTAGACCTGTCGAGGCGTCGTTCTCCCGAGGAACTGTCCCGGCGGACTCGCTGATCCGGTCGGCCAGACGTGAACGGCGCAGCTCGCCACGTGAGTGGTTGAGGACGATGTTGCGCGCGATCCCGAAGAGCCACATTCGCGCCTCGACGTCATTGGCTGGAAGTCGCGTTGCTCCCTTCCATGCGGCGATCATGGTCTCCGACAGGGCGTCCGGTGCGTCGTTGGTTCCGACACGGCGCTCAAGGTAACGGAGCAGATCCCTCGCGTTCTCGTCGAGGGCGGCGGTAAGGCGTTGGTCCCGCTTCCGATTCAGCGCGGCCATCAGTTCGCGCCCTGGCAGGAGATGACTCCCTCGAATGCCGGGCGCTCGGTGACGTCAAACCCCTGCCGGTGAAGCTCCGCGTCCAGTTCGTCGCCGATCACCCCCACCACACCCAGCGCGTAGCGATCGTCGCGCGCGGAAACTGGGGATTCCGCGAGGGTCTCGCCGTGGACCGCAACGATGCGCGCGTCGACCTGCTCGCGAGTTGGAACCGAGGCGGAGGCCATGAACGCGCGAGCTGCATCCGTGATGCTCGGGTCGGCGCCACCGAGGCCACCGATCAGGTATTCGCACTGCGTCCCACTGGGAAGGGTGATCTTGAGTGTCGCGTCGGGTTGCTGTGCCCACAGCGGCCACTGGTTGGTGGTTGCCGCGACCGCGACGCCCGCTCCGCCAAGAACCAGCGCGATCGCCGCCCCGGTCACAACAAGTCGCGGCGCCCGCTGACGCCTAACATCGCGAGCAGCCTCAAGCCGTGTGGCGCGCACTGCCTCGTGCAATGCGTCGTCTGTCACAAGCGCAGAGAGCGGCGCATCGGCCGCGGATCGGTCGAGCAGGTCATACAGTGGCTCGTCGCGTGAACTCAACAGCGTATCCATCAAGATCTCCTCCCATCGGTATCGTGCGTACACCCTGAACATGTCCGCCTAGTACCGAAATGACGATGTCCCTCGCAACTCGTTAGGTTCGAGCAGTTGGGCCGCAGCAGGGAAGGCATCGCGCGCGGTTGGGTATCGGCCGACGTGGGCTGCCTAGCTAGTGCCCGAGCCTGCGCCCGTTCAAGGTCGGTCGAACGCGTACGCTGAGCTCGTGATGACCCTGGCGAGTCCCCCCTGTTTCATTTGGGGTCGTGCCGTGGGCTGGTCCGTGCTTGCCGGCGTATTTGTTGGCCTACTCACCGCCACGGCCCTCATTGCTCAGATCACCTTGAGCCAATCAAATTTCGTGCCGTTGTCATTTTTGTGGTCGGCGTGGTATCTCGGCCCCTATGGCTTTGTCCTAGGTCTAACGACAGGTGCCACCATGGGACTCGCGGTCGGCGTTCTGTCCCGGCCAATCGCCGCGATCCCATCGAGACCCGCGCGGGTACTGGTCTACGCGAGCGCGTTAGCCTTCGGAACCGTTGCACTTTTCGCGGCGTTCGCGTCTTTAGGGATGGCGTGGACAGTCGTTCCGACAGGAATCGTAAGTGTGCTCATCACTCTTGGTGTTGGTGCTGCAATCGGGAACTTCGCAGTGTTCGCGAGCCCCGCGCCCTCGGCGCGTATCGCGCGTCGCTGATGCGCATCCTCGCGTTGAATCAGCGCAACGTCGCCGCCATGACCGTAGTTCTGCCCGCTGAACTATTTTGCTGAAGTATCGTTACGAGGATCAGTCGAAACCGGAGAATTTTCACGGAGGGCTCTTGTGCGTCAATGCAACGTCGCATTGATGGTTCTGAGTGCACTTCTGGTCCTCTCTCTGGCGGCGTGTACCGATGATCCGCTCGCGCAGCAGTACCGCGAGGGAACAGAGAAGGGTTACGTGGCCGGCTACGGCAACGTCATCACAACTCCTCCGGCGGAACGCGGCGATCCAATAGCTTTCGACGCGAAGCTCAGCGATGGCACCTCGATATCACTGGATACGTATGCGGGCAGAGTCGTGGTTGTTAACTTCTGGTGGGCGCTATGCGTTGTCATCAGGTCTGGTCTCGGGCAGAACCGGACTTGTCTCACGCGTTACTGGGCTAATTACTCGAATTCGCTTCTCGTCATGTTGCGTTTGTGGCACCCTGACGGGGCATATCACCGGGCGGCCACCGCGAGCGGAACGGCCGGGCGAATCGACCCGACGGAGGCTACAGCCGCGCGTACTTTGCGCGGGCGAAGCAGTACACGCCGTATGCCATGAGTCCGAGAGCGACGACCGTGAGGATCACCGGGCCGAGCGGCAGTTCGACGAGGGTCTTGAGCGCGCCGTCGAGTCCGGTGGCTTCGCTGGGGGCGGAGGTGATCGCTGCGGCACAGAAGAGGATGCCGACGACAGAGATCGCGACGCCCTTGGCGATGTATCCGATGCGACCGAGTGTTGTGATCGAGCGGCCGGTCTTGCCATCTGGGGCGGAGATGTCCTGCAGGAACTTCTTCTTCACACCCTTGACGATGAAGTACACACCAATGGCAAGTACGCCGAGGCCGAGGAGAACGACGAGGAACACACCACCGGGCGTGGAGAGCAGTGTCGCCGTGATGCCCTGCGTCTGGCCCGAGCTGCCGCTTCCGCTGCCCATGGCAACAGTTGCCGCGGAGAACCCGATGGCGAGGTAGGCGATCGCCTTGCCGCCCTCCTTGGCCCGGTCGGCCCAGGCATCCTTGTCGGTGCCGCGAACGAGGAATGCCTCGAGCACCTGGAACAGCCCGAGCGCGAACAGCCCGATGGCGACGACCCAGAGCACGAAGACACCGCCGGGGCTCGACGCGAGTCCGCTCAACGCACCACCCTGATCGGCTTCCCCGCCGGAGCCGAAGGCAACGCCGAGCGCGATTCCACCGATGAGCAGGTGGAGCAGGCCGTTGACTGCGAACCCCGTGCGGGCGGCGAGCTGGAACGCGTGGTTGTCCTGCAGTCGTGACGCGGCAGAGCGAGCGGACGCCGCCGAGGAAGAAGAGCGAGACATGGTTTCACCCTAAGCCGGTCGCTGGGAACATCGGTGCCCCTGGCACTCCCGGCCAACGGTTGGTCTCGTTTGGTCAGTCCGTGCCGAGGAACGCAAGCGCAGCGCGCCGAGAGTCCTTCGACGTCGGCGCGTTGAAGTGGTTCCGCCCGGTTTGGTGCCGGAACTCGACGTCGGTTCTGATTGGCCCCTAACGCGGCGCCGACACACCAAACAGCTCCAGCGATCCTTCGCAATCGGCGTCACCGAAGGTTCCCTCGTCGAAGTACTGCGCGTAGGCACGGGCGAAATGGACCGGCTCTTCGAAGCGGTACGCCTGGCCGTCCTCGGCCCGCACCGAGTCGGCCGTCACCTCCACGTCCGGTGGGACTACAACTCGATACAGACCAGTCGGGCCATCCACAACTTCGACATACAGGCAGTTATCATCACCGACGATAAGGACCCCCTCGTAGTGAACGTCGTCGATGGCGGTTTCTGCGCCGGTGTCGCGAACAAATGTGATGCCGGCGCTCGTCTCCACCACCAACAAATCACGCGGCTCCGTGCTGCACGAGGCAAGCGCGGGTGCAAGCAGGGAAGCTAGCAGCACAGAAATTGCCGCTTTCACCGAGCGTTGCCTCGACCAATGACCCGCCAACTTACTGACCACCTTCGGTTCCCCAGCGATAGCGAGCCTGTTCCGTATCGGCGCCGTACGGTTTCGCCAAAGCCTCGCCGATACTCGGCGATCCGACAACTGGCTTGCGCACTTCCGTCGATTGAGGCGCATCGAAGGCGGCGTTCACATGAGCCGTGGCGCACCACGGCCGACAAGACGATCGCTGTCGCATTGGCGTCCGCCATCCGTCCGTGGGCTGTCGCTTCTCAATGCCGGTGCAATTGTGGTTGAACGGTTGATACACGGTGGATTGTGCCACGTAGAACAGCTCGGCTAGTTCCGTCGTCGTGTGGGTGCCTGCGTTGTATACCTCTCGTCGTTTTATCGGCGCGGCATACTCATCGCCCTGTAATGTTCGAGCCGAGGACAGAAGTTCGTCCCCAGATCGCACCCGATAGCCCTATCCGCTAGCTCGATATTTCTGGAGGACCTCATGGTCACTAACGACACTGCCCGAGCGCCTAAACTCACCGGCGCCACCGGCCCGGAACTTCCGCTGTACCGGCTGCACATACTCAGGTTCGGCTACGCCTTCATGACGGTCGGCCTCATCATCGTGAAATGGCCTCTGTTCTTCAACCACATTGAGCGCATGCCGGTCTTCGAAGGCGTTGTTGCCTGCATCCTGACCGCGATGTCTCTGCTGACACTACTCGGCTTGCGGTATCCGATTCGGATGCTGCCGGTGCTGCTTCTGGAGGTGCTGTGGAAGGTGATCTGGCTGGCGGCCGTTGCCTTGCCGACTGCGCTGGCGGGCGAAATGGGCGGGGCGATGGGGGCAGTGGTGTCCAGCTGCGCTGTGGTTGTCGTGATCGCTGCTGTGGTGCCGTGGGATCAGGTGTGGCGGCAGTACGTCACCGCGAAGGGCGAACGCTGGCGGTGACAGGTCAGAACCTGCACACACCCCAACGACAGAAATGAGCAGCCCGACCGGGCGCAGACCTTCCCCGTGGCTTGCGCCCACCGGGTTGATCCTGCTCAGCCTCTTCCCGATCGTGGGCGGGGCGATGCGTCTCACGGAGTTGACGGCCGGTGCGGAGATCACACCGGACAACGAGCGATTCTTTGGTGCACCTGTCCCGGTGTTTCTTCACATTATCAGTGTCACCGTATTTTGCCTGCTCGGCGCCATCCAGTTCATTCCCTCGCTGCGTGCTCGACGCTGGCACCGGGTCGCCGGCCGCGTGCTCGTGCCTGCTGGTCTCATGGCAGCCTTCTCCGGCCTGTGGTTAGCGCTCCTCTACTTCCTGGCGATTGACGGCGCCATACTGCTTATCCTGCGGTTGACCATCGGCATATCAATGGTGCTGAGCATCAGCCTCGGACTGTTCTACATGATTCGGTTCCGGGACATCGTTCGGCACAGTGCGTGGATGACCCGTTCTTACGCAATAGGTGCAGCCGCCGGCACTGAGGCTCTCCTCATCATCGGACCCGAAATCCTTGACAGCCCACCGGATAGCGCAGGCCAGGTTGTGTTCACCAGCGCGGCGTGGATCATCAACCTCGCCGTGGCCGAGTACGTCATCCGCCGTCGGGCTCGCGTGGCTGCCCCGGACGTTCCAAGCGTCCGTGCGATCACCGCCGTCGACTGAGTCTGCAGCCGTTCAGCGTCGGCGCAACGGGCGGCGAGCTCTTGATCGGTCATGTCGACCCCACCGGGTGCCGCGACATCGGCCCAACGTTTTCCGACGCCAGCTCGTCTTAGAGCGTGAGGGGTATGTCGGCTAGGTCGGGATGGAGGCGGGAGCCATGAGCAGGACGGGCGCACCGCGACGACGCACGGGCCTGGCCGCCGTGGCGGCCGTTGCGGGGCTTGTGGTCAGCGGCTGCGCGCAGAACGCGCCGTTGCTCCCCGAGGCTGAGCTCCATGATGCCATCGACTGCCGTTCGGAGCCGACTTCGCTGATACCGAACGTGGGAGAGCCAAGGGTCGACCCGTCGATTCCCGTGCCTGGTAGGGTACCGGCCGGATTCGAAGCCACCACCGCTGCCGTTCGCTGCTCCCTGACGTTCAGCAAACTTGGGCCGGTCGGTGGGGCTGGCGCGGACATTTTCTGGCGGGTCGAACGATTCGAGGGCGACCTCGGGCCATTGCTGACTGCCCTTGCCGCGTCGGATGACGTGCCACCCGACGGGCTCGTTTGCTCCCTCGACATGGAGGTGGTGCCGGCGCTCTGGCTTGAGACGCGAGCCGGAGGCTTGGCACCTGTGCGTTATCCGCGCGACGGCTGCGGTAAGACGAAGCCGGCGGTGCGGAATGCGCTCGACGGGTTGCAAGTCACGATGGTCGAGCGTATCGAGTGGGACTCGTTCGACGAATGAGTGCACCGCGCCGCCTGACGGTCGATGGCTAGGTTTTCATGGTCAACAAGGCGTCTTACATGTCTCCGGATGTGGCACATCCGCCCCGCGTCCTGATCACACATGTTGCTGTGGATGCGCAGCAACGCCATCGATAGCATCAAGCGACGCCAGTGGCGGATCGAAGGGGATCTGTTGTTCCCAGCCCTGTCGTTCGTTCCGGCTCCCATGAATGTCAGCTTCATGGCCTGGTTTATCGCGATTGGTGTGTGGGCAACTTCTTCGGCGGCCTCAACACATCGACGAACTCGAACCGCAAGACAAGCACGACGCGGACGTCGTACAAGGATCGAGCTTCGCGACCACGAGGGTGTCCGCCTGCAGGCCAATCGGTTCTCTGGCGTGTCGTCTTCTGCAGCACGCACACTGGCGGCATGCAACCCGAATCGCGACCCTGCCCGACCTGTGGGCGTTCCCTTTTGATCGGCGGGCCGCCGGGCCACAACTACTTGTACTGCACGCGCTGCGGAATCTCACTCCTCAACGTCAGGTGAGACGTAGGGAGCAGCCGGATGCCGCGTAGCATCAAAGCCGGTTCGGCACCGCGTCGGCCCATAACTCATGGTGTGTGCAACGATGCGGTGCCGAGCTCTCACATCTGAACGTGCTGACGGTTCCGCGATCTCGACCGCGTGCGCCGAGTCACGCGGGGTCCGTTTTGTCCCGGACAAGCGCTTGAGCTCGTAATAGGGAACGTCGTTCCCAGTGCCGGTCCCCAGGGTCGACGAGGTAAAACGACTACCAGCCTGACAGCGACCCCCGTGATCAGACCCGACCGAGCGGTCTGCCCCCATCAGGGTGGGTTCGCGCACGAGGCGGACGGAACGCCATTCCCGTCGAGTTACCTCCGGCGAAAGATGGATGCCCAGGAACGTTTGCGGGTGGCCGACTGCACCTGGAGCGGTTCCGTCTCTGCTGCACCGGGGACGAACGTGACCCGCTTGCAAGTGGGGCAATCGATTATGAATTCGTGGACTGATAATCCGGTGCCGAAGAAGGGATTGACGACCTTTCTTGCCAGAGCCTTACAAGCAGGGCACCGAGTCACCATGGAACTGTACCCCGTATTGGCGCGGTACCCCTCGAAAGCGGGAATGAGTCCAAGCCGCTTGTACCCCTAGGCTTGGCCGTCGTTCGCCTTTTCCCCGAGAGGTTCCCCCAACCCTTGCGCGGTCCCGAAGGCGGACGGGTAGTTGGCTTCGTCCCGCGTCTTGTCGGTGCATTCGGGTTGCCCGCGACGCGGGACGAAGCCCCACAGCGCTACCCCGAGGCAACGCGTCGAGAAGGCCGCACTGGACTCCACTCCCTAGAGCGAAGCGGCTCGGGCGCCTAGGGCAAGGCCACAGTTTCCGGCCACGTAACTCTCCCTTGACTCACCGCGGAGCGAGGGTGACACTGGCGGCCCGACCTGTTGCGAGGCCCCGTGTGAGCCATGAGAAACCGCGGGTCGGCGCCGTGACGGAGGAGCCATGACTTACGCGGAGCCAGGCGTTGGACGGCAGTCTCTGAGCCTCCGAGAGCCACTGAGCAGATCCCGAGTCGCCATCGGTCTTATGGCGTGTGTCGCCGTGGCGGCGCCCGCGGCCGTGGTCGCGATGGGCGGTATGCGGGCGGAGGTCGTCGCACGGTATCCGGGGCACGCAACACAGGGCGTTCCGGGTTCAGCAGAGATCCATGTGCAGTTAGGGCTTGGATGGCTCCACGCCCACAAGGACTACGACATTGAAGTCACCGGGTCAGACGGGCAGATCGTCGAGGGACACAGTGACCTGGACGAGAACGGAGTGTTGTCCTTCACTCCCGAACACCCCCTGCACGCGGGGCAGTTTGCGGTAGAGGTCCACCAGCACGAATCACCGTCGTCCGAGAGGAACATCCTCGATTCCTGGACTATCACCGTGGAGCCCGCGCCGAGTCTCTCCGACGGCTCCGGAGGCAGCATCCTGCTGGTTGCGCGAGAAGGGACCAGGGATGCCTATGTCGCCGAGATCCTGCGGGCCGAGGGATTCACCGGTTTCGTCACGGTGACGCCCGAGCAGGTGTCAAGCGACCTGCTGGCGGGGCATGCAGTCGTCATCCTCGGCGCCATGAGTTCCACAGGACAGCACCTTCCCGACGTGGAGTCCTGGGTGCTGGCCGGCGGTGAGCTGATCACCATGAAGCCGGAAGGGCGACTGGCCGAGCTGGCTGGGCTGGAGCCGAACGCCGAGACGCTCGAGGACGCCTATCTGGAGATCGACACCACACAGACCCCGGGAGACGGTCTCACGGCCGAGCGCATGCAGATCCATGGAGACGCGTTGCTGTACACCCGCGGGCCGGAAAGCCAAATCGTCGCGACCCTGTGGTCTGGTCAGGAGCGCTCCAGCCGGGACCCCGCGCTAACGCTGACAGAAGTCGGTGCCGCCGGCGGGCATATAGCCGTCTTCAGCTACGACCTGGCGACCTCGGTCATGTATACCAGGCAGGGGAACCCGGCCGCCGCAGGGAAAGAGCGTGACGGGTCGGCCCCCATCCGGCCGAATGACCTCTTCATGGGATCAGACGGTGAACCCGACTACCTCGATCTGTCCAATATCGGCATTCCCCAGGCTGACGAGCAGATGCGGCTGCTGAGCAACGTGCTGGTGGAACTGCACGGAGACACGTCCCCGCTGCCGCGGTTCTGGTATCTGCCCAATGGTGAGAAGGCGGCATTGGTGATGACTGCAGACGACCACGGGACCGAGGGCGGGACCCGCCAGTCCTTCGATCGAATGCTCTCCCTGGCCAAGCCCGGATGTGATGTCGAGCGGTGGGAGTGCCCGCGAGCAACTTCTTGGATGTCCTTATCGACGCCAGTCACCGCAGCAGAGGCGAAGCATTACACCGATCTCGGATTCGATCTGGGGGTGCACGTCTCCACGGGGTGTGCGGACTGGACCGAGGAGTCACTCGGCGCGGCGTTCGCGACTTCCATGCTGGAATTCCGCAGAAGGTATCCCGCCCTTCCCGGCCAGACGGGCCACCGCCTGCACTGTATCGCCTACAGCGATTGGTTGGGCCTGCCGATTGAGGAACAGCAGTGGGGTATGCGCCTCGATATGAACTACTACAACTGGCCACCGGACTGGATCCAGGACCGGCCCGGATACATGACCGGTTCGGCAATGCCCATGCGGTTCAGCGACGAGAACGGCCGAATGCTCGATGTCTTCCAGCAGGAGACACATCTGGTGAATGAGACCTGGAAGGGATCCACTCTCGCCATCGAGGAGTTGATCAATGCAGCCGAGGACGAACGCGGCTACTACGGGGTGTTCGGCACCCACTACGACTTCAGCGATGACTTTGATCAGAAGCTGATGAACGTCGCTATCCGGAGGGATGTGCCGATGATCTCCGCGCAACAGCTGCTCGACTTCACCGAGGGGCGCCATGCGTCATCGTTTATGAACGTGAAGCAGACCGGTGTCGGCGACGTGACGTTCGACGTCGACGTGGATCCGCGGGCCGACGACCTGCTCACCGGCATGCTGCCGGTGCACTCTGGCGACAGGGTCTTGACGTCGCTCACGGCACACGGGGAACCGGTTGATTACGACGTCAAACGCATCAAGGGGATCCGCTACGCCTTCTTCGAGGTGGATGACCTCCGCTATGAGGTCGGATATCGCTGAGCGCCAAACACACGGACGACGCCCATGGCTGCCCGTTCAACGTCCGTCATCCGGGAGTGGCCCCCATCCTGACTTTCGCCCTCGTTTCCGGAGTTGCTGTTTGAGCCGGTGCTGACCGACCCTGTCCAGATCACATTCAGCCGGCGGACTCGCTACTTCCACGAGCCACGGGAGGGGGTGTACAAAGGAGAGTGGAGCGAAGGAGCGCGATATGGCGACATCGGCATCAGGCGCCGCTCCCAACACGATCCTGCTGATCCACGGCTTTTGGGTCACGCCTCGCAGCTGGGAGCATTGGAAGCGGCACTTCGAGGCTAGGGGCTACACGGTGCTGACGCCCGCGTATCCAGGCTTCGAGGTTGAGGTCGAGGCGCTCCGCGCAGATCCGACTCCGATCGAGCAGCTCGAGGTGCCAGAGATCATTGGCATGCTCGAGAAGATGATCGGGAAACTCGACCGCCCGCCCATCATCATGGGCCATTCCGCTGGTGGGGCTTTCACTCAAATCCTGCTCGACCACGGGTTCGGCGCGGCCGGGGTGGCGATTAACTCGGCGCCGACCGAGGGCGTGAAGGTAGTCCCGCTCTCTCAGATCAAGTCCTCGTTCCCCATTCTGAAGAACCCTGCGAACCGGCATCGAGCGGTCGGCCTGACTCCGGAGCAGTGGTACTACGTGTTCGCGAACACGTTCAGCGAGGAGGAGTCGCTGGCACTGTACGAGCGGTACCACATTCCTGCCTCGGGCAAACTCTTCTGGGGGAGCGCGCTCGCGAACATCCATCCTGGGAAGGATGACACCTACGTCGACTACCACAACGACGCTCGGCCGCCCCTCCTGTTCATCTCGGGGAAGCAGGATCCTCTGTTCCCGCCGAAGGTGGGCCACTCGAACGTCAAGCACTACGAGTCGAACACGGTGACCGAGATCGTCGAGTTTGACGGACCACATCTGTTGCCTGCAGTTCCAGAGTGGGAGGCCGTCGCAGACTTCGCGCTCGACTGGGCCGTGAAGCACGCGACGACTCGTTAAGCAATCGCCACCTGCGCAGCGAGCTTGTTGGGAGGGCACGTGGACAAGCCGCGCATCTTCATAGGGTCCTCGGGAGGGCAAGCGAAGCTCGTCCAAGCCCTGACTCGGGGCCTCGGCGATGTCGCACAGGTGGATCCGTGGACGACATCCTTCGATCTCGGAAGTACCGCGATCGAACGGCTCGTCGAACTCACCCGTGAGGTCGACTTCGCCGCATTCGTTTTCGCCGGCGACGACTGGACGAAAACCAGCACGACAACTCCGGCGACCGCAGCCGGCCAGCCCTCTCCGCGGGACAACGTCGTCTTCGAAGCGGGCCTGTTTGGAGGGGTTCTGGGCATGCGCCGGACTTTCATTCTTCATGCGAGGGCCGCGAAGCTACCGTCCGACCTGCTCGGCCTGACGTCCCTGCGGTATGAGGACGCGACGGGCACCGCAGAAGTGAAAGGCATGGTCAAGAAGCTTCGTGACGCGATCGAGAGCCAAGGCCGCGCAGCCCGCATCGAAGGCTGGTGGTGGCAGTTCGCGCTGACGGAGCGCAGCCGCGAACCGTCCGCGGTGAGCCTTCTCCGAATCTCGCGCGATCGTTCCGGGGCGTTGCAACTTGCCGGTCGGGCCTGGCGCGAGGACGGCGGCCTGTCGGCCCGGTATTGGAGTGAGGCGACGAAGGAGCGAACGGACGTGCCCGGCATCTTCTTCTACTTCAGGGGTGAACGCCCGCGCGATCCTGACGCGCCGACAATCGAAGGCACCGGACAATTCCTGTTGGAGTCAGCCGATCGTGGTGCGGGATACTTCACCACGCGCTCCGACCTTCACCCGGATGTGGAATCACGCACATCCGGCGTCGTCGTCCGCGCGGACAGCCAAGATGCGGACATCCTGGACTCGGGCGACAACGCGTCGCGCGCCGCGCTTCTTGCGGAGAGACTGGGCCGCTGGAAAGAGATCCTCGACTTCTGAGTCGATACTGGACAGCCGCGCATCTCGACGCTTCTCAACCTTGGGTCGGGGCGGCACGGCCGCTGCGCCACTGCTGCCCGCTCAGGGTCCGGCATCCGGTCCCTGACCTCGCTCTATTCGGCGACGTCGTGTGAACTGGATTGCTAAGCGCTCGAACGAGGGACACCCCGAGCAAAGCTGCTCGGGGTGTCCCTCGTTCATCGATGGGCATTAGCCAAGAAGTGCGACTGCCCGTCCGGTGAGTTCGCCGCGCTCCAAGCGGGCCATGGCGTCCCCGATTTCATCAAACGTGACCGTCGTGACGTTCGACTTCACCTTGCCGGCCGCGATCAGGTCGAGCACATCCGCAACGTCCTCTGGGGTTCCACCCAGGGAGCCGAGGTAGCGAACCTGCTTCAGGACCACGGCCTGCGATGAGATCGTTGCGTGTTCGCGGCCCAGGCCGATCTGGACGACTGTCCCACGATCGCCGATCACGTCGATAGCTTCGGCCGTGGTTGTGCCGAATCCCGCGTAGTCAACGATCACTTCAAGGTTCTTGTCGGCGAATTCAGTGATCGAAGTAGCGACCTGCACGTCGCCGTAGCCGCGGATGGTGTCGTGCACCTTCTCGTTGACCTCGGCGACATAGACCTCCGCACCCATTCCAACCGCGAACTGGATGGCAAGCGACCCAAGGCCACCAGCACCGATGATGCCGAGCCTGGTCCCTTCCTTGACGCCGCCGACCTTCAGCGCATGAATCGAAGTCATCCCTGCATCGGTTGCCGGCGCAGCCTGCTCCCACGGAACTCCGTCGGGGAGCGGCACGATGAGTTCCGCTGGAACCATCACCTGTGAGGCAAATCCACCGTGGTACCGGGTTCCAGGGCCGTCCTGGTGACCTGCGGCCGCAACCTTCTGGCCGGGTGAGAACTCGGTGACGCCCTCGCCAACGCTGGCAATGGTTCCCGCGATTTCATGGCCGAGGGTGATCGGCCGGTATCCGACGTAGTGGGTCAGGGTTCCGTCGAGGTAGCTGACGTCGGTGTGGCAAAGCCCGGCGGCTTTCACGTTGATCACTACCTGGCCGGGGCCGGCAGTCGGCGCCTCGACATCCTTCAGAGTAAGTGGCTGTTTCGCTTCAATCAGCTGCCATGCCTTCATTTCAGAACCTACCTTTTACGCTCGAGATCCCGAGGAATTGCGACGTCGCGGCGAAGTCCGACCGTGACGTTTGCTCCTTCTGGACCTGCACCGGATTGCCCCGACGCCGATTATGTGACGGAATGGTTCGCCGTCACATATATGCAACCGTATGAAGTCGGTTCTATTCCAAACCAGTCCCCGAACGGCTCGAAGAACCCTGCCGACCTCGCTACTTGAACGGACCACCACCGGCCGTCATACCTGTCTGGCCGTGCCTGTCGGTCAGATCTGGTGGGGCCTCACCGACCCTGAGGCGCTGCCATGCTGGCTGGGCAAGCTGACTTCCGGCACCTTCGTTGTCCACCATTCCGTGACAATTCAGCACGCTGAAGGGTATCTCTGCAGAAGCCTCATTCAGGAGTGTGAGCCGAAACGACTTCTCAGCATGACGTGGGAGTTACCGGACGAACCACCCTCCCAGGTGAGGATTGTGCTGACTCCGGCCGGCGAGTCAACGCACGTTGCGCTGAAACACGACGGTCTCGGGGACAACGCTGCTGGCTACCTGCCCGGCTGGCACACACACCTTCTCTACCTTGAAGCGCTGCTCCTGGGCCAGCCCCGCTCCATGGTCCACTTCTGGTCCACATATGACGGACTCACCGACTCAAAAGGTTTGGTGAGCGCCGGCCACGGCCGACTGTGTGTTTGTGGGGTGACGCTGACGCCGACACAATCCCGCCGTTCCACATTGAGCGGGGCCTTCGCAGAATTGCGGGCACACGTCGCACTGCAGGCGAAAGGGCCGGTCAGCCCAGCTGCGGATTCCGCGGCGCGCGACGGTGCGGAGGGAGCGGCACCGCTTTCGCCGCGGTCACATCGTCCAGCCGGATGGTGACTAGCCCGCGCCGCGTTTCCACCACACATTCATTGTCGCGGCACTCCCGCAGATAGACGACGGCGTCGGTGAAGCCGCCGGGAATCTGCTTGCGCACGGTCATCCGTGTTCCCAGAGATGCATTGCGGATGAACTCGATGGCGCCAGACATGGCCCCAGCCTAAACGCGTCCTCGCGCTCGGCTAAGGGCGCTTCAGCACGGCTCGACCTCGACCCACTCGTCGCCGATCGGCACGGCACCTCGACCATCGTCAACGGCCCCTTGAGTGCCCGTGCAGCTGCTCGTGGTGCGATTTCCGGTTCGTCAATGCTGGCTCTGCCGATGATTGATCCGCAGTCCGGCCCGTTCTCGAAATGGGCTGCCAAGTGTCGATTAATCAGCCACATCGGAGGAGGATTAAAGGACGTCCACCGTAAGGAGGCTGGTGATGTGCTACTCGTGGCATGAGGATGTCGAGAAGAGTGTGCAGAACGATGTTGCTCAGGAAGATCTCCGGAGGACAGCGCCTGAAACGCGCCCGGAGACCCGGGTCCGGTCAGAACTTCTGAGATTCTGGACCGTCCGAGTTGGTCGGCGCGACCGCACGACCGAAGAGGCGACAGCGGACCGCATCCTCGAGAAGATTTAGCGACAGGAGACAGGTAGGCCTCGCCCACGGGCGAGGCCTACCTGCACTATGCGCAGCCAATGTTCGACGATGCGGACCCCTAGCCAAACCTGGTGAAGCTGGTGAAGCGGCGTATGCCCAAGGGAAGGAGATCATCACGGTTTTTGCTCGCGAGATCCCCGTCGCCGGGCGCAACGTGGCCGGTCATTCAGCCGGCAGCCCGACGGTCGAGGATCTACAACGGCCGTAGTGAATGATGACAAAGGAGCAGAGATGACTACCGCATGGGAACCATGGTCCTACCGCAAGACGGCCGCTCGTACGCCCGGGGCCGCCAGCCTGGTCGGCTACCACGTGCACGCCACCGACGGCGACATCGGCAAGATCGACGAGGCCACGGACGAGGTCGGCAGCAGCCGTATCGTCGTTGATACCGGCCCGTGGATCTTCGGCCGGAAGGTAATCCTTCCTGCCGGGACAATCGAACGCGTCGATGACGCGGACGAGAAGGTCTACGTTGACCTGACCAAGGACCAGATCAAGGACTCTCCAGAGTTGGATGAGGCCGCCACCTTCGACGACGCCACCTACCGAGAGCGCCTCGGGACGTATTACGGCGGGTTCTACAGGTAACCCCCTTAGCGGTCCCGGCTCCCGGCCGGGCACCGCGGGGCTTGGTCCCGTTAGCCGCCGTTGCCGTACCTGGTCCTCACCCTTGGGGCCAGACCTCGCCAACCTTCCTCCGGAGCCCGGCCCGCGAGTCCGTCAGAGGCCCGCTAGTCCGTCAGGCTTGACCGAGATCCTGCCGGTTAGGCACCGAACTCGTCCCGCCCGGCAGCTGGATCGTCGGGACGTCGTGCGAAGAGCTCAGCAAGCACGAGCGCTGCCTGAGTCTCGGCCGGGCGCTCGGCGACACCGTGTCCGAGTGCGGCCTGAATCCGGTCGAGCCGGTTGATCAACGTGTTTCGATGCAGAAAGAGACGGTCAGCTGCGGGAGCGATGCGCATCCGCGTGTCGAAAAATGTCCGGAGGGTGTTGCGCATGTCGGCCATTTCTGGGTTGTCAGCGGCGAGATCACGAAGCTCATGCTCGACGAACCAGCGGGCGCGTTCCTCGTCCCGGCTAAGTACGATCGCTAACGCAGCGTCGCCGTAGGAGACTCCGCCGTTGGCGCGCAGACGGGCGGCCAGCCGCAGCGCATCGGACGCTTCCAGAAAGGTGCGCCGAAATCCGTCGGCTCCCGGGTGTGGTTCGCCAATGCCAACGAGCAGCGGTGCCGGCACGCGTAGATCCTCGACTCGGGGTGTGCGCCCAGGGCGATCTGTGGTCACCCAGAGGTGAATCGTCCCAGCACTCGTTTCGTATCGCAGCATTTGTTCGCTGCCGACTACGCGAGCGAACAAGTGAACGGGGCCATCCAGGACTCGCCGTTCGACCGTGCCTCCCGGAGGTACTCCGATGGCACAACTTATATGCCAGCCGATCAGCGGGATCCGCAGCAACTGTGTGGCCGCCTCGACATCCACGGGCTCTGCCTTCACCAGCGATTCAATCGCGCTCCGAATGCGAACCTGCTCAGCCAGGTAGACACGCCGGCGCTCCTCGATGATCGCATCGGTTGCTGCGCCGATCCACGCATCCACGGTTCCGGTAACAGAGGTCGCCAAGGCCGGGACGACGCTGATGCCGTCTGGACGCACGCCAACGGCGGCATCGATCAGGAGCGACAGCCACTCATGCTGGATGCGACGCATTGTTTGGGTGATATCCGTCAAAGGGATGTCCCGCGCAACGATGTCTTCGGCGAGATCACGATCGATCGCCCCCGTGTCGACCGGCGGGCTGTCCTCGTCAGCGAGGTGAAGCAAGGTCGCGGTGAGAACATGCTGGGCAAACGTTCGAATGAGCGGCCACGGTGCGAGCGAGTCGTGAATCTCCTCTTGCAATGCGGCGAGGGATTGTTCCACGGCGCCGGCCACCCACCGGGTCGCGCCGTCTCCCAGTCTCGACCGTAGTTTCTCGGCCTCATGTCCCGGCAGCGAAACCGGTCCGAGGTCACCGTCCCAATCGAGCGTGGCAATGACCTTCGCCATCGAGTCTGCGGTCGACACGCGGTCAGTTTAAGCCCCGGAGTGCAGAGTGCACATCGTTGCGTCGAGGGCAGCGACAGAGCGCACGATGACCCGACTGCCAATCCACGGGAGGGTTGATGAGTCGCGGACAAAGCCGCGCAAATTCAAACAAAGAATCAACGTGATCTGGAGGTCACTATGTCCGAACACAACGTAATCGCCGTCCCCTTCGAGGACCGGAGCAACGCGTACCAGGCGCTCAGCGAGCTCAGGGGCGCCGGGCTGGAGGGGCGAGTCGAGGTGCTCGCCGCGAGCATCGTCACCCGTGACGAGCAGGGCCGACTCGACGCCCCGGAGGGAGGCGACACCGTGGGTGGCGCCGCCACTTTGGGAGGCAGCCTGATTGGCAGCATGATCGGCGTCATCGGCGGCCCGATCGGGATGCTGTTCGGGTGGACCGGAGGCCTGCTGGTTGGAGGGGCCTTCGACATCCGTCGCGCAGATCACTCCGACAGCGTGCTCGGCGAGATCAGCGGCTACATCCCCGTGGGCGGCACGGCCGTTGTCGCGGAGGTCAACGAGTACGCCGCCGAGGTCGTGGACAAGCTGATGACTGAGCTGGACGGGACTGTGTACCGGCGTTCCGCCGAGGTGGTGCTCGCCGAGCTTGAGGCGGCAGAGGACGCCTATCTGAAGGCGCAGGAGGAAGCCGACCGAGCGGCGCACGAACAGCGGAAGGCTGACCGCCGCCAGAGGGTCGAGGAGTTCAAGGCGACCCTCAAGGAGAAGCTCGACATCCACTGAGTCGCCCGGCCGATCGGGGCACCGAGCGCGTTCCGACGCGCACGGCTGCCCCGATCGCCGTGACTCCTGGGGGAATCGGCGAGCAGGTGCTCTGTTGGCCACGCAACCGAAACCAAAGCGAACGGATGGCAAATCATGGAGACCGAACGAGAAGTGCTCGTCACCGGCCGCGATCGCGGCGAGGCGGTACCAGAGGAGTTCGCACCCGAAGGACACGGCCTACGACCGGCGCGGATGACGCAGGAAGTCCGGGAGGCGCTATATGCGTCCATCACTGGCGTCGCCACCCTCTTGGTCATGATCCCGCTGTCTGAGGCGTTCACCGGGCGATCCGCCGCGAGCAGCCTCCTCGGCACTATGGGAGGACTGTTCGCCGCAAGCCTTGTCGCCGAAACGATCGCACACGCCAGCGAGCGTGGAGGAGCAACGCGGCGCAGCACGATGCGCCGGATCCTTGGAGTGTCGCTCCGCGCTCTCGAAATCACCGTCGTGCCCGCCGTTCTGCTGCTGCTCAGCGACACCGGCATCTGGAGCCTGAGGACGGGGCTGACTCTCGCGATTGCGGCGCTCACCATCTCCCAGCTTCTGCTCGTTCTCTGGGGTTTGCGCGGGAGCGCGACCTCGAAGCGGCAGAAAGCGCGGTACCTACTGCTCCAGTTGGCAGCAGTCGGCGGAGTCGTCCTGCTCAAAGTCGTCGTCCATTAGCCCACCCATCCTGCAAACGAAGGAGCAGCATGCGATCCCGAACTAGGTACCTGGACCGACTCACGACCGAAATCGCCCGAAGCGGACAGCAGGATCACGCGAACCTGGAGACTGCGGGCTCCGCGCCTGCCAACACACCCCGGGCATCCCTTTCGCAACTTTGGAGCGATGGTCTTGGGCGCGCCGGGACCCGCGGAGCGCAGATACTCCTCATCGGCGCGCTCCTCGCGGCACTGGTCTGGCTGCTCACCCGCCTGTCGATCGTCACGATCCCTCTTGTGCTCGCGCTTATCTTGGCAGCGGCGTTCACCCCGTGGATGACCTGGACGCGACGACACGGTGTCCCGCCCGCCGTTGGCGCCGCGCTCGCACTCTTGTCCCTCCTCGCGGTGATCACCGTCGCTCTCGTCTTCGTCGGGGGATCCGTCAGCGACGAATGGCGCGAGCTCGCGATCAAGGCGGAGGATGGCTTCCAGCGCGTTGTGGCCTGCTTGCAGACTCTGCCGTTTTCACCGGACCAGCGTCAGCTAGATGACTTCAAGGAGCAGATCAGCGGTTGGGTCACGAGCGCCGAGTTCGGATCCGGCGCGCTGGGCGGAATCGGCGCCGTTGGCGAAGTGGGCGCGAGCCTCGGAATGATGGCGATCATCCTCTTCTTTTTGCTCAAAGACGGTCCGCAGATGTGGGAGTTCCTCGTCCGACCCTTCGAGGGAATCGCCTACGCTCGCGCAGAGCGCATCAGGCGGAAGACCGTCGCAGTCTTCGGTGGCTACATCCGTAGCACCGCCGCCGCTGCACTATTCGACGCCGTGGGAATCCTCATCGGTCTGCTCATTCTGCAGGTCCCCCTCGCGGTACCGCTGGCGATTCTCACGCTCCTCCTCGCCTTCATCCCGATCATTGGCGCTGTGAGCGGGGGTGCGGTCGCCGCCCTGGTTGCCCTCGTCAGCAACGGACCGCTCAACGCGGCACTGGTCGTGATCGTCGTGATCATCGTCAATCAGCTCGAAGGGAACGTCCTGAAGCCGATCCTGATGGGCAAGACGGTCAGCCTCCATGCATTGGTCGTGCTCGTCGTCATCGCCGCGGGCACGGCGGTCGGCGGAATCACAGGAGCCCTCCTCGCCGTCCCTCTTACTGCCGCAGCCTGGGGCGTCGTACAAGTGTGGGACGGCGACAACCTGCCCGCTCGTTGGGCGCGCCCGAAGGCGCGTGATCGGCGAACACTCCGCTCGGGTGAAACGTAATGGACGCTCGTTCTCGCGACGATCGCAGTTCCGATCGTGATCTACGGCCTCATGCCAACCCTGCAAAGGTGCGGCGAAGTAGACCCGACCTCGCACGAGGGTGCACTTGCGCCGCTTACTCGATTCGCAGCTTGAATCCCCGGTGCGACCCGACAAACCCCAGCCGCTCGTAAAAGCGATGGGCATCTTTCCGGGCTTCGTCGGACGTGAGCTGCACAAGCGAGGCGCCGACCGCGGGCGCTGCTGCGTCAATGACCCAGCGCATCATGGCGGATCCGATCCCTGCCGACCGGCGGCTACTCGCGACCCGCACAGCTTCGATCAGGAGACGAGTGGCGCCACGCCTGGCCATGCCTGGGATGCGAGTGAGTTGCATGGTGGCCAGGATCTCCTGAGTCTCGCCGATGACCACGAGGAGCTCGTTGGATTGGTCCTCGATGAGCTCGACAAGAGCGGCGCGGTAGGCCGCCGTATCGGACTCCATTGCACGGTCGCCCCTCGCAGCGCTGATCGGGTCATCGGAAAGAAGAACCATCAGCGGGCCTAGATCGTCCGCGGTGGCACGGCGGAGGATGAAGTCTCCCGCCCTGGTGCTGAGCACGGTGGGGAGGGTTACGGACCTAATCACGATTTCGAATTCCTGAGGTCTGTCATTGAAACTCCTAAGCGCATTCGCTCGAACTAGAGCAGCTTTCAATTCAGCATGGTGAGCGGCTAGGGTGTCGCTCAGCGCCACCCGACAACGCGACTTCAACAAGGATTTCATGCCCAGCTCGCGCGCACGCCTTGGCTTCGCAGTCACGATCCTGGCCGCGTTCGCCGTCGCCGGCTGCGCCACAGACCCGGAACCGGTTCCGGCTCCGGCTTCGGCACCGAGCGAGACGCCCGCGCCACTCGCCGTATCGGTGCCGATGCCGGACCTTGGTCCACCCCCACCTCGGCCTGAGCTCACCGACGAGCAACGCGAAACCCTTCGCTTGGAACGACTGGACTCCGCCTGGGAACGCGTGGTGACCCATCACCCCGGCGCAGTGCGCCCTGACCTCGTGTTCGCCGGCTATCTGGAGCCCGAGGATCGGACGAACGCGCTGACCACCTGCTTCACCGAGAAGGGCGTTCAGTTCGGCCTCGGCCCCGACGCTGAAGGCAAGGTAACCATCGAGGAGGTGTCCACTAGCACGGAGGAGGAGGCGGTTGGCGCCTACCTCTGCGAGGGCCGGTATCCGGTCCGCACCCTGGGCCCGCCGAGCGATGCACAACTCTCCTGGATGTACGACTACCTGACCCAGTTCCTGGTGCCGTGCTACGAAGCCAACGGGATCGAGAACCCTCCGGCGCCTCCACGGGCAGACTTCATCGCCAGCTGGGGGAGATTGATCTGGTTCCCCGACATGCGCAGCCTGCCGATGGATTCGCCGGAGGCCATCGCGATTAGGGAAGCGTGCCCGCCTCCGGCGTGACAGAAGCGGTGATCTCCGCTGAGCGGAGCTAGTCCTGAGTTCACGCAGTAGCTCTCGTGAGGAAATCGTCGATCTGGTTGATGGACTCGCGCGAGCCCTCCTCAACGCCCATGTCGAGCACCTTTTGCAGGTCCTCGGCGGAGTCGTATGTGGAGACAAAGGTCGCGCGGGTGCCACCGGCCACCGGGGCGAAGGAGTAGACGTTGTGCGAGACCGGCAGGTCGGGGTTCGGTGTGAGGTCGGCCTCGGCGAAGCCGTCGTCGAAACTGAAACTGTGCGGCTCGTCGACCGCGGTGATCTGCCACCATCCGCCGTACTTTTCGCCTTCAGGACTGGTCATGTAGTAGGTGCATCGGCCACCTGGGGTCAGGTCGTGGTCAACGAAGGTCGCCGGGTAGGTCGGCGGCCCCCAGACCTTCTCGAGCTGACGCGGGTCGGCGTAAAGCGCCCACACCCGGTCGACCGGCGCTGCGAATTCTGCGGTGATGGTGAGGGTGCGGTTGTCGACGTCCTTGGCGATGTCGATGACAGGCATGTTAGTTCTCCTCTTTGAGTGCTTGGTCGGCAAACAGGTCGTCGATCCGGTCGATGCGTCCGCGCCAGATTGCCTCGAACTCGCCGAGCAACGACGCGACCGACCGGATCGCCTCCACGTCTCCGCTGGCGAGCTGTTCGCGCCCGCTGCGTCGCTTGACCAGCAGGCTCGCGCGCTCAAGTACGGCGACGTGTTTCTGTACCGCGGCGAAACTCATGTCGTACTTCGCCGCGAGGTTTGTGACCGAGTGCTCTCCGGCCAGCACCCGCCGCAGGATGTCGCGGCGGGTCCGATCGGACAGCGCGTGGAAGAAGGCGTCCGCCCGCTCCTCGGTGTCCTCAATCACAGATTCATTGTACAACCGAAAGGTTGTAGGTTGTCAAGCGGGTGTCATCCATACGTCAGGGCCCCGACGCCTACGACGTAGAGCGGGTGCCTTTTAGGCTACCCTTACCTTCTTTAGCTCCTGTCGTCCGGAGGCATCCACCGTGCTCACCACGCTGCCTGCACCACTTCTTACCTTGCGTGGTGGCGCCGACGAAGACGTCGCGCTTGTCACCGACGCGGGCACGCTGAGCTACGCCGAACTTGCCGACCGAGTCACGGAAAGACGCCACGAGCTCGGGACAACCCGTCGACTGGTGATGCTCCAGGGCTCGAACGCCATTCAACCGGTGGTCACCTACCTTGCAGCTCTGGAGGGCGGGCACCCTGTGCTGCTGGTCGCACCGGGTGACGACGAAGCCTCGGTCCGTCACCGTGCGGCGCTGGCCGAGCGATTCGATCCCGATGTCATCGCGGCTGGGTCCGGCGACGGTCCTGCGCTTCATGAAGTGCGTGTCGGCAGCGCGCATGAGTTCGGGCCAGACCTGGCGCTGCTGATCAGCACCTCCGGCTCGACCGGGTCACCGAAGCTGGTCCGGCTGTCGCGGGACAACGTGCTGAGTAACGCCCGGGCCATCGCCGAGTACCTGCGGCTCAGCCCGGCAGACCGGGCAGCAACCACGCTGCCGATGCACTACTGCTACGGCCTGTCGGTGATCAACAGCCACCTGGTCGCCGGCGCCAGCATCGCGCTCACGGAGCGCTCGGTGACCGACCCGGCATTCTGGGATGACGCGTCCGCCAACCAGATCACGTCCTTCGCCGGCGTTCCGTACACCTTTGAACTGCTCGAGACCGGCGGGTTCCTGGACCGGCTGCCGGCCGGGATCAGGTACCTCACCCAGGCCGGCGGCCGTCTCGCGCCCGAAGCCGTGCGTCGCTTCGCCCGCCTCGGCGACCGCCGCGGATTCGAGTTCTTCGTTATGTACGGCCAGACCGAAGCGACCGCGCGCATGGCCTACGTTCCCGCGGAACTTGCCGAACAGGCGGCAGGCAGCATCGGCAGGCCGATTCCGGGCGGCCGATTCCGCATCGATTCGGAGCCCGGCGCCGAGATCGGCGAGCTGGTCTACGAAGGCCCGAACGTGATGCTCGGCTACGCCATGTCCCCATCTGACTTCGCCCTCGGCCGCACCGTTCATGAGCTGCGCACCGGCGACCTCGCCAGGCAGCGCAGCGACGGCCTGTTCGAGGTCGTGGGCCGGCTGAACCGGTTCGTGAAGGTGTACGGGTTGCGGGTCGATCTCGACGAGGTCCAACGACTGCTCGCTGAGGAGGGCATCGAGACTCGAACGGCCAGTGCCGGCGAGAGGCTGCTGGTGTTCGTTCGCGCCGAACGGCAGGTCGAGGCCGCCCGCACGCGTGCTGCGGCCCTCCTCGGTATCCCCGCCCATTCGGTTCGCGCGTATCCGATCACCGAGTTCCCGTGCACCGCCAGCGGCAAGCCTGACTTCGGGGCACTGGTTCAATACGCGAGCCTGCTCGATGAGCCAGCGATGCCGGGCACTGCAGACCAGACGGTCACGGCCGAGACGATCCGGGCACTGTTCATCGAGCTGCTCGGCCGCTCCGACGCATCCGTTGACGACAGCTTCGCCGGACTCGGCGGAGACTCCCTGAGTTACGTCGAAGTCTCGCTGCGGCTCGAAGAGCTGCTCGGCAAGCTGCCCCGGGACTGGCCATCCCGGTCGGCCAAAGAATTAGCTGCAGGCGCAGCATCCGCCCGTGAAGAAGCCGGCGAACCGCATCGAACCGCCGAAGACCCAGAGCGTCAGCTGAGGCGAGCGAAGGTGCGTCGACGCTTTCCCCACGTCGAAACCCCGGCGGCTCTCCGCGCCATCGCGATCATGCTGATCGTCGCCACTCATGCCGACCTGATCAGCCTCCAGGGCGGCGCCCACCTGCTGCTGGCCGTCGCCGGGTACAACCTCGCGCGCTTCCAGCTCGCCGACGTGGCGGGCGCCACCCGCGTACGCCGCCTGATGCGGAGCGCGGCTCAGATCGCGATACCCGCCGTGCTCTGGATCGGCGCGGTCGCACTGCTGAGCGGCAAGTACACCTGGACGACCGCGTTGCTGGTGAACAACGTGGTCACCGGAGGTGGCCGGTGGAACGAGCAATGGCAGTTCTGGTTCCTCGAAGCGGCCGTGTGGGCACTGCTCGGCCTCGCGCTACTCTTTGCGGTGCGCCCGATCGACCGGCTCGAACGCCGGTACCCGTGGGCCTTCGCGGTGGTCTTCCTCGGCGCTGCCCTCGCCGCTCGGTTGGCGCTGACGGGTGTCGAAGCAGATGGGATCGAGCGATATACGGTCGCCATCGTGCTGTGGTGCCTTGCGCTCGGCTGGGTCATCGCCCGCGCCGACACAGCAGGGAAGCGCGTCGCTGTGTCAGCCGCCGTCATCGCCGCCACCACCGGCTTCTTCGGCGACCCGGTGCGGGAAGCGGTCGTGATCGTGGGGCTGCTGCTATTGATCTGGGTGCCGCGGTTGCGCTTGCCGCGATCGATCGTTCCCGTCGTTCGACTGCTCGCCGGCGCGTCCCTGTTCATCTACCTGACGCACTGGGTGGTGTATCCGGCGTGGGAAGAGAGCGCGCCGTGGATCGGGACCGCGCTGTCGATGATCGTCGGCGTCGCCGCCTGGTACTGCTATCGGCTGGTCAACGGATGTCTCGGCGCGCTGCGCACGCGGCTTCGGCTCCTCCGATGACGTGACGTTCATCCGCCGATGATCGAGCACAGGCGTCACTTGCCTTCACGACTCGGCACCGTCGGCGTACCGTAGCCGCCATGTCGAGCATCGAGAACATTCAGACGCCGTCATCGGGCAAGGCGTGGTTCATCGCCGGGGCCGTTTCCCTCGTTCTCGGCGTGGCAGCGATCATCGCCCTCATTGTGATCGGCACCAGCACGCCTGTCGAGCAGGAAGGCGACACCACGGGGCAATTGCAGGGCCTGACAATTGTCGCCGCGGCAGTGTTCACGGGGTTGGGCCTGCTGTTGATAGCGGTCGGTGCGCTCAAGCGGCGTCGCGCACGAGTCGAGCGCGACGAGCAGTAGTAGCGCCTCGATGGTCTTGTATGTGGGACACGTCGAAGTCGGACATCCACCCGCGCCACGCGTCCGTTCGCTAGCGTCGGGAACGTGAGCGATTCAGCGATGGCGCCAGACTCCAGCAGCCCCGCGCTGTCCGTCGATCCACGCTGGCCGCGCGCCGGTAGTTGGCCGACTCAGCTCGAGCCGCACCCCGGCCGGGCCCGGCTCGACGCGGCGATCGTTGGAGTCCCCACCTGGCGCACCTCGCTCTCCCCCTCCGCCGCGCACACCACGCCGGCGGCGATCCGTGACGCACTTCGCCGCTACAGCACGTTCCGGGCGGAGTCCCAGGACCACCCGGCGCGGGATCTTCGGGATCTGCGCATCGTCGACCTCGGGGATGCCGAGGAACCAGACGGCTCAGCCGGAGAGGCCCGCGCCACCGAACTGGTCGCGCAAGCAGCGCGACTAGCCGAACTCGTAATCGTGCTGGGCGGTGACAACGCCGCGACCGTCCCGGCCGCCCTGGGCGCCTGGGGGACGAGCATGGGCACCGCTGGTCTCATCACGCTCGACGCCCACCATGATCTGCGCGACGGCGTCAGCAACGGCTCCCCGGTGCGCCGCCTGATTGAGGCCGGGCTGGCCGCGCAACGCGTGGTGCAGATCGGCATTGCAGACTTCGCGAACTCCGCCGAGTACGCGGCGCGCGCCGCCGATCTGGAGATCACGGTGGTGCACCGCGACCTCCTGCATCGCCGGCCCATCGACGACGTGATGGCTGAAGCCCTCGAGATCGCGGGAGTCGGCGGTGGACCCATCCATCTCGACATCGACGTCGACGTGTGCGACCGCTCGGTCGCACCAGGCTGCCCCGCGTCGGTGCCGGGCGGGCTGTCCGCCTGGGAGTTGCGGTCCGCGGTGCGCACCGCCGCCGGCGATCCGCGGCTGCGGTCAATGGATATCACCGAGGTCGATGCGTCCGCGGATGCCCCGGATGGCCGTACTGTGCGTCTCGCCGCGCTGTGCGTGCTTGAGGCTCTCGCCGCTCGGCCGATCTCGGCCTAGCGCGCCCGCCGACCCCCCTTCCACACCTCACCGACGAGCGGAACCCCCGGTCGGTAGGCGAGGTGCACGTGCGATGGGGCAACGAGTTGCACCAGATCCGCGCGCGCACCGACGACGATCCGACCGACATCCGACCGGCGCAGTGCCGCCGCTCCCCCGGCGGTCGCCGCCCAGAGGGCCTCGGCGGGAGTCATCCCCATTTCTCGCACGGCCACCGCAATGCAGAACGCCATCGATGAGGTGAAGCTCGATCCCGGGTTGCAGTCACTGGCGACGGCGACGGTGACGCCCGCGTCGAGCAGGCGCCGCGCATCCGGATAGGGCTGCCGGGTCGAGAACTCAACCCCGGGCAACAGGGTGAGCACCGTGGCCGACCCGGCAAGCGCGTCGATGTCGGCGTCGGTCAGATAGGTGCCGTGATCGATGCTTGCGGCATCCAGTTCGACGGCCAAGCGGACTCCATCGCCGGGACCGAGCTGGCTCGCGTGCAGCCGTAACCCAAGGCCGGCGTCCCGGCCGGCTTCGAGAATCCGGCGACTCTGCTCGACGCTGAATGCCCCGGTCTCGCAGAACACGTCGATCCACCGGCTGAACGGCGCGCACGCGGCGAGCATCGGGCCGACGACCAGGTCGACGTAGTCCTCCGGCCGTTCCTGATACTCCGCGGGCACGACATGGGCGCCGAGGAAGGTCACCTCATCGGTCACCTCCGCTGCGAGCCGGACGAGGCGAGCCTCTGCGTCGACACTGAGCCCATAGCCGCTCTTCACCTCGAAGGTGGTGGTGCCCTGCGCGGTCAGCTCCTCGACGAAGTGGCGCAGCCGCTGCCGCAATTCCTCATCGCTGGCGGCGCGCGTGGCCGCGACCGTGCTCCGTATGCCGCCCGCGGCATATGCCTCGCCGGCCATGCGCGCTTCGAACTCTGCGGCGCGGTCGCCGCCGAAAACCAGGTGCGTGTGGCTGTCCACGAAACCGGGGATCACTGCGGTGCCGTCGACATCGGTCACCACATCCGCCAAGGGGGCGGAGGCCGCCGGGCCGATCCAGACAATCCGCCCCTCATCGATCAGCACGGCCGCATCCATCAATCGGCCCAGGACGTCGCCTGAGGCGCCAATGTCCGGGTCATTGGTGACGAGTTCCGCGATGCCAGTGATGAGTTCCGACATCCTTACTCCCACATCGGAACGCGCAGCCCGCGCTCCCGGGCCACCTCGGCCGCGCGGGCGTATCCGGCGTCCACGTGCCGCATGACGCCGGTGCCGGGGTCATTGACCAGCACGCGTTCGATCTTCTGGGCGGCGAGCTCGGTGCCATCGGCGACCACCACCTGACCGGCGTGGATTGATCGGCCGATGCCCACGCCGCCGCCGTGGTGCAGCGACACCCAGGTGGCACCGGATGCCGTGTTCAGCAGGGCATTCAGGATCGGCCAGTCGGCGATCGCGTCGGAGCCGTCGGCCATGCCCTCGGTCTCCCGGTAGGGCGAGGCGACCGATCCCGAGTCCAGGTGGTCGCGGCCGATGACGACCGGCGCGGTCAGCTCACCCGAGGCCACCATCTCGTTGAACCGCAGGCCGGCGAGGTGACGTTCCCGGTAGCCGAGCCAGCAGATTCGCGCGGGGAGCCCCTCGAAGTGGACCTTCTCGGCCGCCTGGGTGATCCATCGGCGCAGGTGCTCATCGTCGGGGAACAGTTCCAGGATGGCGCGGTCGGTCGCCGCGATGTCGGCGGGGTCACCGGAAAGCGCAGCCCACCGGAACGGCCCCTTGCCTTCTTCGAACAATGGGCGGATGTATGCAGGCACGAAGCCCGGGAACTCGAACGCGCGATCGAAGCCGCCGAGCTGAGCCTCGGCCCGGATCGAGTTGCCGTAGTCGAAGACTTCGGCTCCGGCGTCCTGAAAGCCAACCATGGCGCGCACCTGCTTGGCAATGCTCGTCCGCGCCCGCTCGGTGAACCCCTCAGGGTCCTCGGCGGCGGCCGTGCGCCACTCGCCGACCGAGGTGCCCTCCGGGAGGTACGCGAGCGGGTCGTGGGCGCTGGTCTGGTCGGTGACGATGTCAATCGGCACGGCGCGTTCCAGAAGCTGCGTGAACACGGTGGCGGCGTTGCCGACCAGCCCGACCGAGAGCGGTCGGCTCTCGGCTTTCGCGGCGAGCACGCGCTCGATCGCGTCGTCGAGGTTCGGCGCGAGCTCGTCGAGGTAGCCGCGGTCGACACGGCGCTGCAGGCGCGACTCGTCGACATCCACGATCAGCACGACGCCGCCGTTCATCGTGACCGCGAGCGGCTGGGCGCCGCCCATCCCCCCGCAGCCGCCGGTGAGAGTGAGCGTGCCGGCCAGGGTCGCGCCGGCGCTGTGCTCATCGCCGCGGCGTTCGGCCAGCTTGCGGGCGACCGCGGCGAACGTCTCATAAGTGCCCTGCAGGATGCCCTGCGTGCCGATGTAGATCCAGGAGCCAGCGGTCATCTGCCCGTACATGGTCAGCCCGAGCTGCTCGAGGCGCCGGAACTCGGGCCAGGTGGCCCAGTCGCCGACGAGGTTCGAGTTGGCGATCAGCACCCGCGGCGCCCACTCGTGGGTGCGGAAGACGCCGACCGGCTTGCCGGACTGCACCAGCAGGGTCTCGTCGGCTTCCAGGCTTTCGAGGGTGCGCACGATCGCGTCGTACGCTTCCCAGTTGCGGGCGGCCTTGCCGGTGCCGCCGTAGACGACCAGGTCGTCGGGATGCTCGGCAACCTCAGCGTCGAGGTTGTTCATCAGCATCCGCAGCGGGGCTTCGGTCTGCCAGCTCTTCGCGGTCAGCGTCGTGCCCCGAGCGGCGCGCACCGACCGGGTGGTGTTAGCGGAGCTCACCGGTCACCTCCATAGCTGCCGCGACGATGCGGCCGGATTGAACGAGTTCGACCACGGACTCGATCTCGGGGGAGAGGAAGCGATCGGGTCCGGGACCATCGACGACGCCGCGCACCAACCGGTGCACCGCGCCGGTTGCCGCAGCGGGGAGCAGCGGCCCGCGCAGGTCGATGGCGCGCGTGGCGGTGACGATCTCGATCGCCAGCACTCGGCTGAGCCCGTCGATCGCCTTGCGCAGTTTGCGGGCGGCGGCCCAGCCCATTGAGACGTGGTCTTCCTGCATCGCCGAGGACGGGATGGAATCAACGGATGCCGGCGCTGCCAGTCGCTTCAGCTCGCTGACAATGCCGGCGGCGGTGTACTGGGCGATCATTAGCCCGGAGTCGACGCCGACCTCGTGGGCGAGGAACGGCGGCAGTCCCTGGTTGCGGCTGGGGTCGAGGAAGCGGTCGGTGCGCCGTTCCGACATGGATGCCACGTCGGCGACCGCGATCGCCAGGAAATCGAGCACGTAGCCGATCGGCGCTCCATGGAAGTTTCCGTTCGATTCCACGCGGCCGTCCAGGGTGAGCACCGGGTTGTCGATGGCACTCGCGAGCTCCCGTGAGGCAATGACGGCCGCGTGGTCGATGGTGTCGCGCGCGGCGCCATGGACCTGCGGGGCGCAGCGCAGGGAGTAGGCATCCTGCACCCTGGTGCACTCCGGCCCGCGGTGGCTGGCGACGATCGGCGATTCGTGCAGGATGGCCCGGAGATTGGCAGCGCTGTCGGCCTGCCCGGCCTGTGGCCGGAGCGCCTGCAGGTCGGCGGCGAAGACCGCGTCGGTGCCGAGCAGCGACTCCACGCTGAGCCCGGCGGCGATGTCGGCGGTGGTCAGCAGCATCCGCAGATCGTGGATCGCGAGCGCGAGCATCCCGAGCATGCCGTCGGTGCCGTTGATCAGCGCGAGTCCCTCCTTCTCGGCGAGCCGGACCGGGGTGATGCCCGCGGCGGCGAGGGCCTCGGCTGCGGGGCGGATGACGCCGTCGCGATCCGCCACCTCGCCTTCGCCCATGGCGGCAAGCGCGCAGTGGGCGAGCGGGGCAAGGTCGCCCGAACAGCCGAGCGAGCCGTACTCGCGCACCACGGGAGTGCTGCCGGCGTTCAGCATCGCGGCGTAGGTCTCCACCGTGCCGACCTGGACTCCGGTTCGGCCGGTGATCAGGGTCGACAGCCGCAGCAGCATGAGCGCGCGGACGACTTCCCGCTCCACGACCGCACCGCTGCCCGCGGCGTGCGACCTGATCAGGCTCACCTGAAGCTGGGCGCGGCGGTCCTCGTTGATGAAGGTAGTGGCCAGGGCCCCGAACCCGGTCGAGATCCCGTAGTGCGGCTCAGGGTCGGTCGCGAGTGCTTCGACGATCTCGCGGGAGGCCGCCACGTCATCCAGCGCGGCGGGATCGAGAACCACTGGGGCGTCCCAGCGGGCGACGCTGACGACCTCCCCAATCGAAACCGGGCCGGCGCCGATGGTGACGGCGGGCACCGCAGCGCCCGGCGGCGCGCTCCGGACTGCACTGGAGGTACGCATCGAGCTCATGGGTCGATCACACACCCTGCGAGCCGTCGATGGTGGGGGCGCCGGCGGATCGTAGTCTGGGATCCCAGACTCTGATCCGACGAGCGTCGGACGAGCCGAAGCACTGGACGATGGAGAACGCCATGAGCCAGGTCCCTGCCGCCGATGCGACCCTGCGCGTGCTCACCTACCTCGCCTCGCAACGCGGCCCGGTGCCGGCCGCCGTGATCGGCAGCGCCCTCGACCTGCCACGGTCAACGGTGTACCACCTGCTCGCGGTGCTGCAGGAGCACGGCTTCGTCGTGCACTTTCCCGAGGCGCAACGGTACGGCCTGGGCGCGGCGGCGTTCGAACTGTCCGGCGGGTACGCGCGCCAGCAGCCACTCAGCCTGCTCGGAAGGCCACTGCTCGCCGACCTGGTCGACCGGCTGGGGGAGAGCGCCCACCTGGCGGTGCTGCACGGTCGCGACGTACTCTACATCGTCGAGGAACGGGCCCCCCGCCGGGTCCACCTCGTCACCGACGTCGGCGTACGCCTGCCCGCGCATCTGACGGCGAGCGGATGCGCCATCCTGTCGGCGCTGCCGAAACACCAGGTCCGCGCCCTGTACCCCGATGCCGGGTCGTTCGTGAACCGCACCGGACTCGGCCCGCAGGGATACGCCGAGCTGAGGCGCACCCTCGAACGCGCCACGGTCGATGGCTTCGCGAGCGAGGAAGGCGGCGTCACAGTGGGGCTCTCGTCGATCGGAGTCGCGGTGCGGGACCACGCTGGCTGGCCGGCGGCGGCGATCGCGGTGACCTTTGCGACGGATTCCGATCTCGACCGGGCCGTGCTCGTCGGGGAGGTCACCAAGTCCGCGGAGGAGCTGTCGCGGCGCATTCGCGGGCGGTGACCGGATCGGAATGCCGCCACTACTTGTGAGGGCAGTTCATCAACGCTAGGTTGAGCCCAACCAGGGAGGGCCGCTGCGATGAGAGACGACGACAGGAATCCCTTCATTCCGCGAGTTCGCTCCCGCATTCCGCGAGTTCGCTCTCGCCGCAGTGTCGGCGTGGTGATCGGCGTTGCCCTCGTCGGCGTGGTCGCAGCGACCGTCATCGTCACAGCGGCGGTCGCCGGTTCCGGTCCTGGTTCTGGTTCTGGTCCTCAGGGGTGGCCGGACCCAGCACCCGACGGTCTGGCGACTCCTTACCCTGACGTGGTCGCCCCGGAGATGATCACCCCGGACGGATTCACGGA
Source organism: Diaminobutyricimonas sp. LJ205 (assembly GCF_009755725.1). NCBI lineage: Bacteria > Bacillati > Actinomycetota > Actinomycetes > Micrococcales > Microbacteriaceae > Ruicaihuangia > Ruicaihuangia ninglii. The sequence continues at coordinate 3,167,976 of NZ_CP046619.1, forward strand.
GGAATTGGCCCTGCCACCAATCAGCGCCGGAACCTTCGACTGGCTGAACCGGCTGCAGCTGACGATGAGTAACGACCCCCGCTTCGGCACGGTGGCGATCTCGGAGGATCGCGCGACCGTCACGATCACCTGGCATGGCGAACAAAGCCCCGAACTGTCCGCCTTGATCGGCGAGGCTCCGGACGGCCTGGCGGTTGCCATTCAGCAGGCGGCGTTCCCGCCCGGCGAGCTGAATGCCCTCGTCCAACGTTCCATCGGTCTTCTCCCGAACATCCAGGTGGCGATGGCGAGCATGGAGAACGACGGATCCGGTATCTGGATCGGAATCGTCGAACTCCCGAACGGGCTCACTCTCGAGGATGTCGGCACGGCGTTTGCCGAAGCCTTGGGACGGCCCGATGTTCCTGTCCGCGTCGAACTGTCGGCCGGGGTCATGCCCATTTCCGGCAAAGCACCTTGACGGTACCCGGGCGCGGGCATACCTTTCCGCACGACCACTTACACGACTGGGGCGCATGCCCCGCGGAGGTTCAACCATGTCAGCTCGTGTCGTGCACTTTGAGATCCAGGCCGACGACCTCGACCGCGCCAAGGCGTTCTATGAAGCCGCGCTGGGTTGGCGGTTCGACGACTACAGCCAGGTCCTCGGCTCGCCCTACTACGGCGTGCTCACGGGCAGCGATGACGAGCCCGGTATCAACGGCGGCTTGCTGCCGCGGCCGGCTCCTGCCCCGGCCGCGGAGCAAGGCACGAACGGTTACGTCTGCACCGTTCAAGTGACCGACTACGACGAGATCGAGCGCAAGGTCCTCGACGCCGGCGGAAAAGTCGCGCTGCCGAAGTTCGCGATGCCCGGCGTGGCCTGGCAGGGCTACTACCTGGACACCGAGGGCAACACCTTCGGCATCCACCAGCCCGATACGAACGCTGCCTGACCCTCCGCTGGTCGAGCTTGCCGAGGCCGCGAGATTTCGAGACCTCAAAAGGCTCGATCCGCGCCCGCGCTACCGCGTTTCCGAGGTGCCGAACCCCTCGCGTTGGGCACGCTCTTCCGAGCCCTCGAGTTCCTCGAAGATGGTGATCTGCTGGCCTTCCGGAGCCTCGAGCCGTGAGTTCAGCGAGCGCCACGGCGTTTCGCGCGGCTCACCGACAACGGTGGCGCCGGCAGCGGCGAGCCGGGCGGTGACCGTGCGGCCATCCGATACCTCGAAGGCGAGCCGGATGCCGGGGCCTTGCCGTGCCCCGGTCTCGAGCCGATCGATCATGTCCTTCTGTGCCGGGTTGGCGATCTCGAGCGTTGCCCGTCCGGCCTCGAGGATCGCCACGCGGGCGTCGCCCTCGCCCTCGAATGCGAGCTGTTCGTCAAGTCCGAGGGTGTCGCGATAGAACGCGAGCACCTGCTCGAAGTCGTCCGCCTCGATGATCACGCGCAGTTGCAGAACGCCGTTGGTCGTCATAGCGCCACCCTACGATGCACCTCTGACGAGCCCGGGCGTAGTCTCCCCGCATGGGCAGCCGCGACGAAGCCGAACGCTTCCACGCCGAGACCGTCGACCAATGGCGAGACTGGCTCGAGGCGAACCATGATCGGGTCGGCGGCGTCTGGCTGGTGAGCTGGCGCAGCGGCACCGGCACCGGCAAGCCCAGTGTCGATTATGAGGCTTCAGTCATCGAAGCGCTCGTCTTCGGCTGGGTCGACGGTCAGGCGAAGGTGCTCGACGACGAGCGGTCGATGCTCTGGTTCACTCCACGGCGGCCGAACAGTCCGTGGGCGGCGACCAACAAGCGCCGGGTTCAGCGCCTCGAAGCGGAAGGCAGGATGCATCCGGCCGGCCGGCGCGCGATCGAGGCGGCCAAGCAGAACGGAATGTGGACCGTGCTCGACGGTCCCGAGAACTTGATCGAGCCGCCCGAACTGACCGCGGCCCTCGACGCGAACTCGGCCGCCCGCGCCAACTGGGACGCCTTCCCGGCCTCGGTTCGCAAGTTCGCCCTGTCGTCGATAGCGCTGGCGAAACAGGCGGAAACCCGCGCGACGCGGATCGCCACGATCGTCGAGAAGTCTGCTCGCGGCGAGCGCCCGCAGTGACTTGACAGTGCTGCCGGGCAGGCTTACGTTCGCCGCAGAAGCGCAAGAAAGCGAGGGTGATCATGCCCGAGTTCATGGACGTCCACCGCAACATGGTCGGCATCACGGCAGACGAACTGAAAGCAGCCCACGACGCTGACCTGGCCATCCAGGACGATGAGAAGGTGAACTTCAAGCAGGCCTGGGCCGACCCGGAAAGCGGCATGGTCTACTGCTTGTCGGAGGCCCCGGATGCTGAAGCCGTGCGTAAAATTCACGAGCGCACCGGGCACCCTGCTGACGAAGTGCACGCGGTTCCGCTCGTCGTCTGAGCCGCGTTACTGCGCCTTCGCGGCCGCTTTCGCCGCCTTCTTCGCGGCGCGCACCTTGGTGAGCGAGTCGGCGTCGACGATGTCGGCGACCGACCGGTGTGAGCCGTGCTCGCCGTAGGGGGCGCAGGCTTCCTCCCAGCCCTCGACCTCCAGTCCACGCCGCTTGCCGAGCAGCGCCAGGAAGATCTTCGCCTTCTGGTCACCGAAGCCGGGCAGCGCCTTCAGCCGACGCAGGATCTCCGCGGCATCCGGTTCACCGCGCTTCCAGATCGCGCCCGCGTCGCCGTCCCACTCGTCCCGCACCGCCGCGCACAGCGCCTGCACCCGTCCGGCCATCGACCCGGGGAACCGGTGCACCGCGGGCGTCTGCTTGAACAGTTCGACGAACGCGTCCGGCTCCTGGTCGGCGATGGTGGAGGCGTCGATCGCGCCGAGCCGGTCCCGGATCTTCGCAGGCCCCGCGAACGCGGTCTCCATCGGCACCTGCTGGTCGAGCAGCATGCCGATCAGCAGGGCAAGGTCGTCGTCGGCCAGCAGTTGATCGGCCGCGGCATCTCCGGTGAGGTAGAGGGTCATGCGTCCATCCTTCCACCGGTGGTCGACGCCGTGCCCTCTAGTCTGGGAGTGTGAGGAGCATTCGCAAAGGGGTGACTGCCGCCGCCGTAACGGCGGGACTGGGGTGGTTCGTCAGTGGCGCGCTGTCTGCCGCCCTTACGAACTTTGTGCCGATCCTTCCTTCATCCGTGATTCAGCTCGTCTTCCCGCCAACCGTCCCGAGAGCTTCCTGGTACCTGGATGCACCCTGGCACGTGCTGCTCCCGTTGCTGTCGACCGTGACCTTCGTCGGCTTGCTGGTGCTGTTGATCGACCGTGTCCTCGCCCGCCCCGTGGGCGATTCGGGGATCGCCTTCTTCGCGCTCTGGCTCTGCTCGGTGCTCGCCACGTTCATCACATCGCTGCTCTGGGCGCTGGGCGTACTGATCGTTAGCTGGCCACCGATTCGCATCGCATTCCTGCTGGAAGATTTCGGAGCGACCCTGCTGGCTGGCAGCTATTGGGGAATCATCTGGGGATGGCTGCCGGCGCTCATGGCGGTGCGTGCACTGCACGACCCTCAGAGAACGGTGCGGCCGATCGCCTTGCCGCTCATGGCGACCGCTGCCATCGCCGTCATGTTCGTCGGCTCAGCTCCAGCGACGCTGGACACGCAGATCGCACAGCCTGCCCCGGCGCCGACCGAGGAGCCGGTCGTGTACGGCTCGCCACCGACTGCGGACATATCCGAGAGTGTCGGTGCGGACTGGTGCCGCGACGACCAACTGAGGATCAAGCCCGGCACGCCGGACTCAGCAACCGGCCACCGCGTGCTCGTCGTGACCGTCCTGAACACGAGCGGAGCCCCCTGCGTGATCGACTTCTACCCTGACATCGCATTTGATGACGCCACCGGCTGGGCGATGGATGTCTTCCCGGTGCGCGGTGGGTCATTCCTGACCGAGGATGCCGGCCGGTCTGCCTTCACGCTGCAACCAGGTGGTGCGGCAACATCGGCCATCGGGTGGAACGCGATGGCAACCTCCCAAAGCAGCCCCGCCGGAACGCTGCTGGTCGCACCGTACGCTGGGGCGACCCGGCAGTCCTTCCCGGTCGAACTCGACATCATCACCGGTAGCAGCGTGTCGGTCACAGCGTGGCAACCTCTCGGGTGACGAAAGCGCTGCCGCCGTTCACAATGAGCGTGTGACGAATCCTGCGTCGGAACCCGAGCTACCCGCGCCCATCATCCTTGTGCACGGGCTGCGCACGTCGGCGACGGTGTGGCGGCAGCAGCTGGAGCACCTGGCCGAGCGCGGCATCCCGGCGGTCGCCATCGACCTGCCAGGACATGGTCGGCGCATCGGCGAGCGCTTCGACCTGGACGGCGCGCTGGCGGCGATCGATGAGGCGGTGACGGATGCCTCGGCCTCAGGACGCCGGCCCTACCTCGTCGGCGAGTCCCTGGGCGGCTATCTCGCGATCGAGTGGGCCGGAGGCCACAGCAACCGCATCAGCGGGCTGCTCGCCGCCAGCTGCGGCACCGTGCCGAACCGGCTGGTGCTGGACGGCTGGCGGGTCCTCGCCCGCGGGATCCACACATTCCCCGACCGCGGGCTCGGCCTGCACACCTTCGTAGTGAAGACCTTCGTGCCCGCACCGGGCGCCGCCGACATCAACGCCGGCGGGGTCGCGCTCGAGGTGATGGACGATGTACTCCGCGAACTGCGGCCGCTGCATCCGGTGACCAGCCTTTCCCGCGTCGAGGTGCCGGTGCTGTTCGTCAACGGTCGGCTCGACCATTTCCGGCTGCACGAGAAGCGGCTGCTCGCCGCGGCGCGGGACGCCCGCCTGGTGACCATCCCGGGCGCGAATCACATGGTCAACGTCGTGCGGCCGGCGCAGTTCACGGCAGCGCTGGTCGAGGAATACGAACGCGTGCAAAAGGCTCTTTCGGGCGGCGAGCTCGCGTCGTAAGGTCGGGAGGGTGACGTTCGCCATTGAGGCGGAAGGCCTCGTCAAGCACTACAAGGCAGTCACCGCCCTCGACGGTGTCGACTTCACTGTGCCCACCGGCACCGTGCTCGGCTTGCTGGGACCGAACGGCGCTGGCAAGACCACCGTTGTGCGCATCCTGACCACCCTGCTGCAGCCGGATGCCGGATCCGCCCGCGTCGCCGGCGTCGACGTTCTGAAGCATCCGGCCGACGTACGCAAGCAGATCGGCCTGTCCGGACAGTTCTCCGCGGTTGATGAGTACCTCACCGGCTTCGAGAATCTCGCGATGATCGGCGGCCTCTACCATCTGGGGCGCAGTCGCAGTCGGCAGCGGGCGCGGGAGCTGCTCGAGCAGTTCGACCTCGTCGACGCCGCGGATCGTCCGGCGAAGACCTACTCGGGCGGCCTGCAGCGCCGGCTCGACCTCGCGGGGGCGCTGATCGCGAATCCGCCCGTACTGTTCCTCGATGAGCCGACCACAGGACTCGACCCGAAGAGCCGCACCGACATGTGGGGGATCATCCAGAACCTGGTGGCTCAGGGCACCACGCTGCTCCTCACCACCCAGTACCTCGAAGAGGCTGACCTGCTCGCGGATGACATCATCGTGCTCAACCACGGGAAGATCATCGCGCAGGGCACCGCCGATGAACTGAAGGCGCAGGTCGGCGGTGAGCGCCTCGAGGTGACCGTGACCGACCCGTTGCGGATCGAGGAAGCCGTCGAACTGCTGGCACCGCTCGGCGTCGGCGAACCACGACTCGACCAGCAGCGGCGGTCGATCCTGGTGCCGATCTCGGGCGGTGCCGACGTGCTCACCGCAGCTCTGCGCGAGCTGGACGGTGCCGCCGTCCATGTCGACGACGTCGGGGTCCGCCGACCGACGTTGGACGATGTGTTCCTGACCCTGACCGGTCACGCCGCCGAGGAGGAACCCGTTCCGCAGGAGGTGAAGAAGTGAGCGTCGCCACCGTGATCACCGACAGCGCCATCATCGCCAAGCGCAACCTGATCAAGATCAAGCGGATCCCCGACCTGTTAGTGTTCACCACGCTGCAGCCGATCATGTTCGTGGTGCTGTTCGCCTACGTCTTCGGCGGGGCAATCGACCCGGCAGGCGGTGGTGAGGCGTACCGGGAATTCCTCATCGCCGGCATTTTTGCGCAGACCGTGATCTTCGGCGCCACGATCACGGGCTACGGGCTGGCGGAGGACGTGCGCAAAGGCATCATCGACCGGTTCCGGTCATTGCCGATGGCACCATCCGCGGTGCTGATCGGTCGCACGTTCTCGGACGTCGTGAACAACGTGCTGGTGTTGGTCGTGATGGCGCTCACCGGGCTGGTCGTCGGTTGGCGCATCAACACGTCTTTCGCGGACGCGATGATCGGGTTCCTGCTGCTGCTCGTGTTCGCCTACGCGGTGTCGTGGGTATTCGCCTGGGTGGGACTGCTCGTGCCCAGCCCGGAGGTCGTCAACAACGCCTCGTTCATCATCATCTTCCCGGTGACCTTCATAGCGAACACGTTCGTGCCGCTGGACACACTTCCCGCGCCGTTACAGACGTTCGCCGAGTGGAACCCGGTCTCCTCGGTTACCCAGGCGGCCCGCGAACGATTCGGCAATCCGGATCCGAATCCCCTCGCCGAGGAGCCGTCGTCGTGGGCGCTGCAGAACCCCGAGCTGTACACCATGATCTGGGTGGTGATCCTGCTGGTGGTCTTCATCCCCCTGGCCAGCATGCTGTACCGCCGGGCGGGCAGCCGCTAACGGAGGCTATGCGCCGACGCTAGGCGCCGACGTCCCAGCCGTGGTGCACCACGTCGTGCAGGTAGTACCGCGCGAAGCTCTGCACCGTGAAGTTGGCACCATCGCTACGGCGTCCCGGCCGGTCCCACTGCGTGTCGGTGACCGTATCGAGTTTCGCGGCGAAGGATTCCGCGGCATCCAGAATCTCGGCGGCGACGACCGCCGGGTCCTGCTCGTTGTACCGCTCCGCCACGGCAGTGTCGTCCTGATTCCAGTTGGGGAATTCGGGGTCGTCGTTCTCCAGCATCAGCGCGACCCGGTATTCACCGAGGCGCAGCACGTCACGCACGTGCGCACCGTACTCGAGCGGCGACCACGTCTCATCGTTCGGGCGCACGCGGGCGTCCGGGCGCGCGAGCACTCCCGGCCAGCGGGCGGCCTGGTCGCGCAGCGCGGCGGAGACATCCGTTCGGGCGATCGTGCTGGCGTCATATCCGCAGTCCGGGCAGCGGCGGCTGAGCACCCAGGTCCAGTCCTTGGTGTCGCGGGTTATCGGCATGGTCCCATCGTCGCGGACCCCGGCCGCCGGTACCGTAGATTTCATGCCAACCTGCACGTCGCGCGTTTCGGCGGGACGTGACGCCACATGAGCGCCGGACGCCCGTCGCCGAACCGGCTGGTCGGCGGCATCGTCGGGGGCGTGTTCCTGCTGCTCGGTCTGGGCGGCTTCCTGGTCACGCTCGAGCTCGGGTTCTTCGAAGCACCCGGTGCGCAACTGTTCGGCCTGCTCGAGGTGAACCCGGCGCACAACCTGCTGCACGTCGTCATCGGCGGCGTGCTGGCCGGGGCGGCGGCGATCGGGGTTACGGCGTCGCGCACCGTGAATGCGGTTGTCGGCGCGGTGCTGTTGATCAGCGGACTGGCCGGGTTGTTCCTGGTCGGATCCCCGGCGAACATCCTCGCCGTCAACGCGACCGGGAACGCGCTGCACTTCGCCGCCGCGGTGCTGCTGCTGGCCGCCGGGCTCGGCACCGAGCAGCCGAAGCGCACGCACTAGCCCCCGCTGCCAGCGCGCCAGCACCTGCTGTCAGCGCGTCCGTGCCCGCTGGGTACGTGCGTGCCCGCTCGAGCAGGCACAGACGTACCAGTGGGGCACGAACACTTGGCCGGCCGCGGCGGGATGCCGCCGGCGGACTCAGTCGGCCGGCGCCTCCACCGGCATGACCTGCCCGCCGGTGATTGCGACCAGCTGATCGAAGCTGAGCGGGAACACCGTGCGCGCATGTCCGGCAGCCGCCCAGATCTCGCCGTAGCGGGCGAGGTCAGCATCGACGATGGTGCGCAGGGGAGCCGGATGCCCCACCGGCGCAACCCCGCCGATCACCTGGCTCGTGGCCGACTGCACGGCATCCGGTTTCGCGCGGTGAATGGTTCCGCCCAGTTGCTCTCCCAGCCAGCGGGTGTCGACCCGGTGCGCGCCGGAGGTCATCACCAGCAGCGGCTGCCCGTCCAGCTCGAAGACGAGCGAGTTCGCGATCGCACCGACCTCGATGCCGAGTAACCGGGCAGCGTCGACGGCGGTCGTGGCGTGCTCGTCGAGCCAGCGCACCCGCGGTTCGACGCCGGCGGCGGTCAGAGCCGCTTCGACCCGGTCAACGGCGGCGTGCGAGGGGCTTGTGGTGGTGTCATCCGTGCTCACGCGAGCACGCTACCAAACCCGCCCACCCTCGTGAGATAGCCGAAAATGCTAGTCCGCGGGCGGGAACACTAGCATTTTCGGCTAACTCACGGGTCAGGGGACCGGAGTAGCGGCGATCGCCGGCACCGCGGTGGCCTGCGCCATGAACCGCCGCACGTTCTCATCGACGATGATGTCGCTCGGCCGCAGCGGCCGGGTCAGGTACAGGCCGTCGAGCGTGCTGATTCGGCTCAGTGCGACGTAGGTCTGGCCCGGCGCGAAGGACCGTTGGCCGAGGTCGACGATCGCCTTCTCATAGGTCTTGCCCTGCGACTTGTGGATGGTGACCGCCCACGCCAGCCGCAGCGGGAACTGGGTGAACTCGGCGACCACGTCCTTGCGCAGCTCCCTGGTGGCCTGGTTGTAGCTGTACTTGTACTTCTCCCAGACCGTCGGCTGCACCTCGTGCTCCTCGCCGTCGATGTCGACGAACACGGTGGAGCCGATCCTGGTGACCGTGCCGATGCTGCCGTTCACCCAGCGCTGGTCGGAGTCGTTCCGCAAGAACATCACCTGCGCGCCGACCTTGAGCTGCAGAGACTCGTCGGCGGGGTAGGAGCGCCCGCCGAAATCGCCGTTCACCTCGGCGCGCGCGGTCTTCGCCGTGCCGGTCAGCCGGCCGAGGGCGGCGGCGTTGATCCGGTTCACCGTCGCGTTGGTGGTGGCGAGCGTGATCGCGCCCTCGCGGGGCGCGGGACGGGCGCCGGTGTCGTTCAGCCGCTTGGCCATCTCGGCGGTGACCTGGCCGTGACGCACGCCGTTCAGCAGGTACTTGAACTCGGCTTCGTGCTGCCGGTGGATCGTGGTCAGCTCGAAGATCCGCAGGTGGGCGTCGTTCCACACCCTGGCGTCGAAGAACCAGATCGAGGCGTAGTGGTCGCGGAAGTACGCGCGCTCGTCGCCGTCGCCCGGCACTGGCGCGAGTTGGTACGGGTCACCGAACAGCACCACCTGCACGCCACCGAACGGCTCGTTCTTGCGCTGCCGGGCCTGCCGCAGGCTGCGGTCGATCGCGTCGAGCAGGTCGGCGTTCACCATGGACACCTCGTCGATGACGAGGGTGTCGGTGGCGTTCAGCAGCTTGCGCACCTCGGCGGATTGCTCGATCTCGCTGCCCGCGATCACACCGATCGGCAGCCGGAACAGCGAGTGAATGGTCTGCCCGCCGACATTCAGCGCCGCGACCCCGGTCGGCGCGCAGATCAGCACCTGCTTGGAGGTGTTCCAGGCCAGGTGGTTCAGCAGCGTCGATTTACCGGTGCCGGCGCGACCGGTGACGAAAATGTGCTCACGCGTCTTCTCGATGGCGTCGAAGACGGCAGCCTGCTCGGGGGAGAGGGGCAGCGCGGTCACGGCATCCAAGCCTACCGTCGCTGCCCGAACGCGACTTGTGCGCGATCTAGGATGTGGAGGGTGCGCCGGTCTGTCATCATCTGGTCGGTCATCTTCGGTGTTTTCGTTGTGGCATTCACCGGCACGGTGATCGCCCTCAACTCCACCCTCTTCAGCGCGGGTGGCTTCGTTCGCGTGTACCTGGATTCGCTCGCCCGGCAGGATGTGGAGGGCGCCATGGAGCTGCCAGGCGTCACGGTTCCGGATGCCGCGGCCACCGACCTGCTGACCGCCGACGCCATGGCGGGCCTGAACAACATCGAACTAATCTCGGACACCCCACTCGAAGACGGCCGGCACGCGGTCACCTACGGCTACACGATTGCCCGCACCGAGTCGCAAACCACCTTCGTCGTGGAGCCGGCCGGTACCGTGTTCGGGCTGTTCGGTGCGTGGCGCTTCGCCGAGACCCCGGTGACCACGCTGAACGTCGCCGTGCTGCACGACACCCGGTACAGCGCGAACGGCGTGGACGTCGTCGCGGATCCGGAGCATCCGGCCGCCGTGTTGACCCCCGGCCTGTACGTGCTCGACCACGCCACCGAGTTGCTCGAGGCCGACGCGGTTCCGCTGATGGTCTCCACACCAAATCAGCCCGCCGGCGCCACGGTGGTGACGCGCGCGACCGGCGAGTTCGTCGCGCAAGTGCAGGAGGAACTGAACGGCTACCTGGACGACTGCGCCACGCAGAGGGTGCTGATGCCCAGCGGATGCCCGTTCGGCCAGCAGATCAGCGGCCGACTGGAGAGCGAGCCGCAGTGGTCGATCGTCGCCTACCCGGCGGTGACGATCGTGCCGGGCCCGGCGGTGGGAAGCTGGCAGGTGCCGAAGACGGATGCCACCGCCCATCTCACTGTCGATGTGCGCCGGCTGTTCGATGGCACCCTGTCAACCTATGACGAGAACGTGCCGTTCTCGGTGCAGTACCTGATCACGTTCGAATCCGACGGCGACCTGCTGATCACCGCGCAGTAGTGTCCCGCTCCGCCTGCGCCGCGAGCATCGCGTTGTAGGCCGCGAGCTCGGCGTCGCCCGATCGGTCCTCCTGGCGGTCCTTGCGCTTGGACTCCTTGGCGTCGCTGCGGCTCCACATGATCGCAACGATGATCGCCAGCGCCACCGTCGGGATCTCCCCGACGCTCCAGGCGATTCCGCCGCCGACGCGCTGGTCGGCGAGGGCATCCGTTCCCCAGCCCATCGCGCCGTACCAATCGGCGAGCAGCAGGCCCTCGCTGGACATGATCGCGAGCCCGAAGAACGCGTGGAACGCCATGGTCGCCAGCAGCACCATAAGCCGTGCGGGATAGGGCGCCCGATACGGGATGGGGTCGGTTCCGATCAGCACCAGCGCGAACAGGTAGCCGCTCGCGAGGAAGTGCACGAGCATCCAGTAGTGCCCGACATGGTCGGTCACCGCCCAGCTGAACAGCGGGGTGAAGTAGAAGAGCCACAGCGAGCCGGCGAAGATGATCGCTGCCACGATCGGGTTGGTCAGCACGCGCATGTACCGCGAGTGCACGGCGAGCATGATCCATTCGCGGGCACCACGACTGCCGTCGGTGCGGCGCTCGATCGTCCGCAGCGCCAGGGTGACCGGGGCGCCGGGCACGAGCAGCACCGGGATCAGCATCGTCAGCATCATGTGCGCGAGCATGTGCACGCTGAACAGGTAGTCCTGGTACACGTTCATCGGCCCGCAAGTCACGTAGAACAGCACGGCGACGCCGACAAGCCAGAGCACGGTGCGGTAGACCGGCCAGCGGTCGCCGCGACGTCGCAGCCGCCAGACGCCCGCCAGGTAGAAGAAGGCCAGGAAGCCGCAGACCAGGCTCCAGAGTGGATCCAGGTTCCACGCGGTGAACCAGGTCGACGGCTCGATCGGCGCGGGCAGCGGCTTTCCGGTGAGCAGTTCCGCGGGAGTCGGCGCGGCAGTTTCGGCGACGACGATCTCCGCCTGTGGGGGAGCGGTCCGACCGAGCGCGGCCGCGACACCGGAGGCCACGCCCATGAAGGCGAGTTCGGCCGTGACCATCCACCAGAACAGACCACGCCCGGGCTCGGCTGACGCGCTCATCCGGCGGATCAGGAACTGGCGCTGGAACGCCCCGAACGCGCCGAGCGCGACGAGCGCCGCGACCTTGGCCAACACGAGGAGGCCGTAGGGGGTGGCCAGGTTCTCCAGCTGGCCGACCCGGATTTCGGCGCTGACATAACCGGATGCCGCAACCACCACGAAGCACACCAGGGCCAGACTGGAATACCGCTCGAGCACCACCAGCAACCGCGTGTGGCCCAGGTTCTTCTTCAGTAAGACGATGGTGAGCAGGCCACCCAGCCAGACCGCTGCGCCGACCATGTGCATCCACAGCGCAGTGACCGCGGCGTCGTGGTCGGCGGTGCCGCCGGCGTGCCCCTGCGATGACAGTTGGACGACCCCGGCCATCGCGAGTGCCGTGACGAACAGCAGCACGGTGCGGTTGCGCACCGCGAAGCAGAGCACGGTGACTACCGCGGCGATGAGTACCGCCCACAGCCAGGACTTGCCCAGCTCGGTGGTGGTGAGGAACCGGGCGAGCAACTGGCCGAACCGGTCGTCGAAGGTGATCGGCTCCAGATAGATGGTCATGAAGGTGAAGAACGCCGACGTTGCCGCGGCGACGGTCCACACGGCCGCTGATCCGGCGGCGATGTCGAGCGCGCGGTCGAACTCTCCGGCCGCGCCGCGGCGAGGGCTGGGGGAGAGGGCGAAGGCGGCAAGCGCGAGCGCCCCGAGCGTGCCGGCGACCGACAGGTTGAGGAGCACGGTGACCACCGGCAGGCCCCAGCGGACGGTGTCGCCGGGGTCGGCGATGGGCTGCTCAGCCGCCCCGCCGCCGACGAGAAGGCCGACCGTGAGGGCTGCGAGCGCGGTTGCGATCAGCACCGCAGGCGCAACGATCCGGGTAAAGCGTGCCACCTGTCCAGCCTAGGCGAGGGTGCTTGGAGGGAAGCACAAAGGGGATGCCGACCGCGTTAGCGGCGGGCATCCCCTTTGTCGAGTCTTGAGTGACTTACTTGGCAGCAGCCTTGAGCTTCGAGCCAGCGCTGATCTTCACGCCGTTGCTCGCGGCGATCTGGATGGCCTCGCCGGTCTGCGGGTTGCGGCCGGTGCGGGCGGCGCGTGCGGTGCGCTCGACCGAGATCCAGCCCGGGACGGTGACCTTGGTGCCATCGCCGACAGCCTTGGCGAGGGTGGCAAACAGGGCGTCGAAAACGCCGTTGACAGCAGCCTGGCTCAGGCCAGTCTCGCCGGCAACAGCTGCAACGAGCTCGGTGCGGTTCAGTGTGTCAGCCATATGAATGTCCTCCTCGGACGTTGTGCAGTTGAATGTAGTTCCGCCACGCCCGAGGCCCGGCAGAACCGCGTTCAAACTAACAGAGATCCGCGTAAACACGCGGATTTCCGGGGATTTTCAGCGCTCAATCACACAAAAGGGGGCGAAGACCGTGGTCTCCGCCCCCTTTTTGAGGTGTTTTAGTGCTTACCAGCTCGACTTGGTGATGCCGGGCAGCTCGCCACGGTGCGCCATGTCGCGGAAACGCACACGCGAAACGCCGTACTTGCTGAGGACACCACGGGGGCGGCCGTCGATCGAGTCGCGGTTGCGCAGGCGAACCGGCGACGCGTTGCGCGGCAGCTTCTGCAGGCCGACGCGGGCGGCCTCGCGGGTCTCGTCGGTGCCGTTCGGGTCGACGAGCGCCTTCTTCAGCTCGAGACGCTTCGCGGCGTAGCGCTCGACGATGACCTCGCGCTGCTTGTTACGGGCGATCTTGCTCTTCTTAGCCATGTCTTAGCGCTCCTCGCGGAATTCGACGTGCTTGCGCACAACGGGGTCGTACTTCTTGAGCACGAGGCGGTCGGGGTTGTTGCGACGGTTCTTGCGAGTCACGTAGGTGTACCCGGTACCGGCGGTGGAGCGGAGCTTGATGATCGGACGGACGTCCTGCTGCTTGGCCATTAGATCTTCTCCCCACGCGCGAGCAGGTCCTTGACAACCGACTCGATGCCACGAGCGTCAATCACCTTGATGCCCTTGGCGCTGAGCGTCAGGGTCACGTTGCGGCGAAGCGACGGCACGAAATACGTCTTCTTCTGCACGTTCGGGTCGAAGCGGCGCTTCGTCCGACGGTGCGAGTGCGAAATGTTGTGCCCAAAGCCGGGAGTGGCTCCGGTCACCTGGCAGACTGCTGCCATTGGTTTCCTCCATTGCTACCGCAGGGCGATGAATCGCCCTGCCCAAGGTCACTTGTCGGCGCACGACACCCGCCTGCTTCGAAAAACCGGTGGGATTATGCACAAGGTGAGCGCAGACCGCGCCCAACCAACGTTCAACCTTACTTGACCGTGCCTAACCCTGCAAATTCGCTCGTGGGCGCTGTCATCCCGCTGATCGAGCTTGCCGAGATCTCCCCGTGGGCGCTGTCGGCTTGGGTCCATGGGCTGCGCCCATGGACGCCCGTACGCCACACCCCAGCTCCAGGCACCCAAGCCGACAGCCAGTTGATCGGAAGGGACGACGCTCGCCTGATGAGCGGCTCGCCGCGCCTCACCCACTAAGGGACGGGCCTGACGATTGCCACAATGCACACGCACGGGCCTCGATTGTTGTTTGTAGTGAACAAACGGAACGCTTCCTCAGGGCGCGTGCTGCCTCTTACGGTGACATCAATCCCCTGAGAACAAAGGACAGTTCAATGGTTGACACGTCGCCCCGCCCCGACATCGCCGAGCCTGCGGTAAGCACCGGACCGATTGCCGTTCCTTCGGCTCGCGTCAACGTGGAGGCCCTCGGCCGACAACTCCTCGGTACCTGGGCGGATGTCCGACTCCGCGCCCGGGAACTCGCTGGCCGACCCGAGATGCAGCGCATCGAGGGTCAGTCGATGGCGGAACACCGCGAGCGCACGCTCGGTCAGTTGCGGGTCCTGGTCGAGAACGGCCAGCTCAACCGGGCGTTGCCGAAGTCGCTGGGCGGACTCGACGACCACGGCGGCAACATCGCCGGGTTCGAGGAGCTCGTGATCGCGGATCCCAGCCTGCAGATCAAGTCCGGCGTGCAGTGGGGACTGTTCGCCGCGGCCGTCCTGCACCTGGGCACCACGCGGCACCACGAGGCCCTGCTCCCCGACATCATGAACCTCACCGTTCCCGGCGCCTTCGCGATGACCGAGACCGGCCACGGGTCGGATGTCGCCTCGATTGCGACGACCGCGACGTGGGACCAGGCATCCGACAGCTTCATTCTGAACACCCCGTTCCGCGGCGCCTGGAAGGACTATCTGGGCAACGCGGCGCTTCACGGCCGTGCCGCCGTGGTGTTCGCCCAGCTCATCACCAAGGGCGTGAATCACGGTGTGCACGCATTCTATGTGCCGATCCGTGATGAGGACGGCGCCCACCTGCCCGGTGTCGGAGGCGAGGATGACGGCCTCAAGGGGGGCCTGAACGGCATCGACAACGGCCGGCTTCATTTCAGCCACGTCTCGGTGCCACGCGAGATGCTGCTTGACCGGTACGGGTCCGTCGACGAGAACGGGGACTACTCCTCGCCAATCGAAAGCCCTGGACGCCGCTTCTTCACCATGCTCGGCACCCTGGTGCAGGGACGGGTATCGCTCGACGGTTCGGCCACCGCGGCATCCGCCATGGGCCTCGCGATCGCCATCACCTACGGCAACCAGCGTCGCCAGTTCACCGCCTCCAGTGACACCGAGGAAGAAGTGCTGCTCGACTACCAGCGGCACCAGCGCCGGCTGATCCCCCGGCTCGCCACCACGTACGCGCAGACCTTCGCGCACGATGAGTTTTTGGTGAAGTTCGACTCCGTGTTCAGTGGTCGAACCGACACCGACGACGACCGGCAGGATCTCGAGACCCTGGCGGCCGCGCTCAAACCGCTGTCAACCTGGCATGCACTCGAGACCCTGCAGGAAGCCCGGGAGGCCTGCGGCGGAGCCGGCTTCCTCGCCGAGAACCGGATCACCGGACTGCGCGCAGACCTGGACATCTGGGTCACCTTCGAGGGCGACAACAACGTGTTGCTGCAGTTGGTGGCGAAGCGGTTGCTCACCGACTTCAGCCGCAAGTTCGCCAAGGCGGATGCCGGCGCGATGGCCCGGTACGTGGTCGTCGAGGCCGCGGACCGGGCCTATCACGGCACCGGCCTGCGTCGTCTGGGGCAGACGATCGCCGACTTCGGGTCGACCGCCCGTTCGGTCGGCCAGCTGCGGGAGACCAACATCCAGCGGCAACTGCTCACCGACCGGGTGGAGACCATGATCGGCGGGGTGGCGCACGCCCTGCGCAACGCGCGCCGGCTCCCGACGGCCGAGGCCGCCGCCCTGTTCAACTCCCAGCAGAACGAGCTGATCGAGGCAGCGCGCGCCCACGGAGAGCTGCTGCAGTGGGAGGCCTTCACCCGCGCCGTGGCGAACACGACCGACCCGGGGACCAAGCAGGTGCTGACCTGGCTGCACGACCTGTTCGGGCTCGGCCTGATCGAGAAGCACCTGGCCTGGTACCTGATGTACGGCAGGCTGTCGCCGCAGCGCGCCCAGTCGGTCAGCGCGTACATCGATCGGCTGGTGGCGCGGCTGCGTCCGCACGCGCAGGACCTGGTCGACGCGTTCGGCTATGGGCCCGAACACCTGCGCGCCAAGATCGCCACCGGCGCCGAGGCTGAACGGCAGGACGAGGCCCGCGCGTACTACGCGAAGCAGGCGGCATCCGGAACCGCGCCGGTGCCCGAGAAGTCGTTGAAGAAGTAACCGTGCGAATCGGTTACTCGGTCGGGTACTGGCGGCAGGGGCCTCCCGCGGGCGCGCTCGAAGCGATCCTCGAGGCGGAACGGCTGGGCTTCGAGTCGGTGTGGACCTCGGAAGCGTACGGTTCAGACGCGTTCACCCCGCTGGCCTGGTGGGGGTCGCAGACCTCACGGATCAAGCTCGGCACCGCGATCGCGCAACTGTCGGCGCGCACCCCGACCGCCGCCGCGATGGCGGCGCTCACCCTGGATCATCTCTCCGGCGGGCGGGTGATCCTCGGGCTCGGGGTATCCGGACCGCAGGTGGTCGAGGGTTGGTACGGCCAGCCGTTTCCCAAGCCGCTCGCCCGGACGCGGGAGTACGTCGGGATCATCCGTGACGTGCTCGACCGGCGGGGGCCGGTCACCGCGCCGGGCGAGCATTACCCGCTGCCGTACCAGGGGTCGGATGCCTCGGGCCTCGGTAAACCGCTGCAGTCGACCGTGCACCCGCTGCGCTCGGAGCTTCCGGTCTATCTCGCGGCTGAGGGTCCGAAGAACGTCGCCCTGGCCGCCGAGATCGCCGACGGCTGGCTGCCGTTCCTGATCTCGCCGCGCAACAACGCGGAGTACGCGGGCTACCTGGCCGAGGGCTTCAACCAGCGTTCGAGCGAACGGTCGCCGGTGGCGGCATTCGAGGTGGCCGCGCCGGTCGCGGTGGTGCCGAATGCCGACATCGAGGCGGCCGCCGACGCGGTGCGCCCGATGATCGCCTTATATGTCGGCGGGATGGGCGCGAAGGGGGCGAACTTCCATCGCAACGTGATCGACCGGCTCGGCTACACCGCGGAGTGCGACCGCATACAGGAACTGTTCCTCGCGGGACGCAAGGACGAGGCGATCGCCGCGGTGCCGACTCGACTGGTGGAGGAGATCGCCCTGATCGGGCCGCCGGAGAAGATCCGCGATGACCTCGCGGCGTGGGAGGAGTCGGTGGTCACCACCCTGCTGGTGCAGGGCGATGCATCCGCGCTCCGCACCATCGCCGACCTGCTCAGCTGACCGGGCCAACCGCTGGTCGAGCTTGCCGAGACCCATAACGGATCTCGGCAAGCTCGATCGGCGGGAGGACTAGCGGCGGGAGCACTCCGCGCAGAGACCGAAGACATCGACGACGTGCGAGGGTTCGGTGAAACCGTGCTCCGCCGCGACCTGGCGCGCCCAGGCTTCAATCGGGTCGGCCTCGATCTCAACGGTGATCCCGCAGTTGCGGCAGATCAGGTGATGGTGGTGGCCCGAGGTGCAGGCGCGGTACAGGCTCTCGCCATCCTGCTGCAGGCTGTCCGCCTCACCCGCCCCGGCGAGACTCGCCAGCGCCCGGTAGACGGTGGCCAGCCCGATCGGCGACCCGGTTTCGCGCAGCGTCGAGTGCAGGGCCTGCGCGCTGACGAACCCTTCGGCGTCGCCGAGGGCCTCACGCACGGCTTCCCGCTGCCAGGTGTTGCGCTTCATGCCACCCACCGTACCTTCGGCCGCACGGAGTCCACGAGCCGGCGCAGGCCGAGGCTGAGCACGAATACCAGCGCCGCGAACAGCGTGATCGCACCGCCGGCGCTGAGGTCGAACGCGGCGCCGACGAGCAGGCCGACCACCGCCACGGCGGCACCGACGAGCGGTGCGGCCAGCGTCATCCCGGCGATCGAGCGCGTCCACAGGCGGACCGATGCCGCGGGGCCGACGATCAGCGCGATGGCGAGAATGCTGCCCACCGCCGGCATCGCCACCACGACCGTTCCGGCGATCAGGATCAGGCTGATGGTCTCGGGCAGCCACGGTCGCCGTCCGCTGGCGCGGTACCCGTTCACGTCGAAACTGGAGAACAGCAGCTCCTTGCCGGCGACGCCGAGCACGAGCAGCGTGAGCAGCAGCATCCCGAAGGTCAACCAGACGTCACCGGCGCTCACGGTGAGGATCGAACCCACCAGGAACGACTCGATCTGAATCGGCAATTCCGGATTGGCGGCCTGCAGCAACGCGCCGAGTGCGAAGCCGGAGGTCAGCACGATGCCGGAGGCGACCTGGCCGCCGAGCCGCCGGATCGCGGCGAGGGCAGACATCACACCGACCAGCACCAGGCTGAACACTGCGGCGCCGAACGCGGGGGCAAGACCCAGCACGACCGCGGCGATCGCGCCGGGGAAGGTCGCGTGGGTCAGCGCGGTGGCGAAGAACGCGCGGCGCCGGATCACCACCAGCACGCCGACGAGCCCGGCAAGACCGCCGATCAGCACCGCCTCGATAAGGGCGAGCGAGAAGAAGCTCATCGCGCCTCACCTCCCGCGAGGACCGCGGCGCGTGGTGCGGCGTCCTTGCGGCGGCGCAGGCGAAGAGTGGCGCGGCGCAGCCCGAACAGGGCGAGGGCGATTATGAACAGCGCCAGCAGGGTGAGCACAACGGTGGCGCTGCCGGGCAGGCTGACGCCGGCGCGCACGGACGCGTCGAAGCTGTGCGCAAGCCCGAGCCAGCCGGCCAGGGCGATCGAGACGATCCCGACGAACACGGTCACCGCGAACCGGCTGCTCGCCAGTCGGCCGATGGCTGCCGGGATGATCAGCAGCGCCAGCATCAGCAGGGTGCCGAGGGCACGGGATGCCGCGACCACGACCAGGGCGATGGCCACGTTCAGCACCAGATCGAGCGCGAGCAGGCGGTAGCCGGCGGCCTCGGCGCCTTGGCGGTCGAAGGCGCGCAGGAACTGCTCCTTCGCGGTGAGCAGGACCAGCAGCACGGCGACGCCGGCGAGAGTCGCGGTAGCGGCGACATCCGCGTCGGTGAGCGTGAGAATCCGGCCGAAGAGCAGTTCGGACAGCTGGCCGACGTAGTCACTCTGCCGCGAGACGATGATCACACCGATCGAGAACATGCTGGTCAGCACCACGGCGACGGCTGCGTCGTCGGGCACCCCGCGCCGCGAGACCAGCGTGAGCACGACCGCGGCGACCACCGCGGCGATGGTTCCGCCGACGAGCAGTCCGCCGGAGCCGGCGATCGCGAAGCCGATGACCACGCCCGGGAACACCGCGTGCACCAGGCCGTCGGAGAGGAACTCCAGCCGTCGCAGGTTGGCGAACGCGCCGAGCAGCCCGGCGGCGACGGCGAGCACCAGCATCACGGTGAGGGCGCGGGCCATGAACGGCAGCTGGAACGGGGCGAACAGCAGGTCGGTCACGGTCAGTGACTCTCGTGGTCGGGCACGTGTAGGGAGTGTTCGTCCACCTCGACGGCCGCCATCGGGTGGGTGCGCGCGATCAGGTCGAGCGTCAGCGTGTCCTTGACCGGTCCGCAGGCCACCTGCCTGTGGTTCACCAGCAGCACCAGGTCGGCGGCCTGCTGGGCGAGGGAGATGTCGTGGGTCGACATGACAATGGTCATGCCGTCGGCCTTCAGCCGATTCACGGTGGCGATGAGGCCGGAGCGGCTGTCGGCGTCGAGCCCGTTGAACGGCTCGTCCAGCAGGAGCAGGGAGGGGTTGGAAACTATGGCCCGAGCGAAGATCGCGCGCTGCCGCTGTCCGCCGCTGAGTCGACCGAAGCGGGTGTGCGCGTGCGGGGTGAGCCCGACGAGATCGAGCGCCCGGTCGACGGCATCCCGGTCGGCGCGGCTGGGCCAGCGCAGCCAGCCGATCCGCCGGTACAGTCCCATCGTCACGACCTGGCGCACCGATACCGGGAAGTCCGGGTCGATCGTGTCGCTCTGCGGCATGTAGCCGGTGCGCAGTCGCGCGGCGGCGGCATCCGTGCCCAGCACGCGCAGCCGTCCGGCGGTGACCGGCACCAGCCCGAGGATTCCGCGCAGGATGGTGGACTTGCCTGCCCCGTTGGGGCCGATCAGGGCGACCGCCTGTCCCGGCTCGACAGTCACGGTCACGCCGGTCACCGCGGGCGCGGCGGAGTTGTAGGCAAGGCTGACGTCGTCGAAGGCGAGCGCGGGGTCGGGCACGGTGGGTCCTACTCAGTCAATGCGGTCGGCAGCGGGTCGGCAGTCATGCCCCAGCCGTTGAGTAATTGGCGGATGTTGTGCGCCTGCGCACCCAGGTAGGTGGCCGCCTCGGAGTCGGCCGGGCCGAGCGAATCGACGTACAGGGCGTCGGTGCCGGTGAACACCTGCACCCCGGCGTCGCGGGCGATCGCCTCGGCGCTCTTCGGTGACAGCGACGCCTCGGCGTACACGGCGGTAGTGCCGGTGGCCTTGATGGCGGCGACGAGGGAGTCGATGTCGGATGCCGAGAGCTCGGCGTTGTCGTCGAAACTCGGCACGACCGAGCCGACGTAGGTGATGCCGTAATCCCGCACGAAGTAGCCGAGTGAGTCGTGATTGGAGACCAGCAGCCGCTGCTCGGCCGGCACCTTCTCGATCTGGGTCGTCGCCCAGGCGTCGAGTTCAGCGAGCTTCGCGGCGTACTCGTCGGCGTTCGCCTGATAGTCGGAGGCGTTGCCCGGGTCAGCCTCGATGAGGCCGTCGGCGATCTCCTGCACCATCAGTTCGGCGTTCCGGATGCTGGTCCAGATGTGCGGGTCGCCGCCGACATGTGCGTGGTCATGGTCGTGGTCGGCGTGCTCGTCGGCGCTCTCGCCGGCGTGCGCATCTTCGTCGACGTGCGCCTCCTCGTCGGACTCTTCCTCGGCGTGCGCTGCTTGCTCGGCTTCAGCGTCCGTGCCGAGCAGTTCGATGTCGCGGCTGCTGTCGATGGCGACCCCGTCGAAGCCGGAGGCCTGCACGGCTCCGCCGATCCATTCCTCCAGGTCGACACCGTTCAGCACCAGCACGTCGGCCTCGGCAAGGGCGAGCAGGTCGGCGGGCGTGGGATCGAAGCTGTGCGCGCTGGTGTTGGGTTTCAGCAACTGTGTCACCGAGGCCGTGTCTCCGGCTACCGCGCGGGTGAGGTCGGCGACCTGGGTCGTCGTCGCGACGACTTTGATTCCGGCGCCGTTCGCGCCAGTCGCGTTCGTGTTCGTGCTGGCGTTGACGCTGGAGCATCCGGCGAGGACGGCGATGGATGCCGCGGCCAGGCCGAGCACGGACAACACGGGTTTCTTCACCCGTTGACACTAAACGCTATTGATAATCATTGTCAAAACAACCGGGCTGCTGCCGCTGACTGCGCGCGATCATCCACCCGCCGCGAGCAGTCACGGCGAACAATGCGGTGTTTCTCACGCCATGCGGTGCTACGTAGCGCCGCATGGCGTGAGAGACCCCGCGCGGTTATGACCGACGGGGGACGCGCGCGCCGAAGAGCCCTACTCTGCGGTCCAGTGGGAGGGGCGCGTGAGTCGCGGGGGCAACTGGGTGCGGGTGTCACCTCGTGCGGAGTTCACCTGCGCCTGGGTCAGAAACAGCGCCTCGGACAGGTCGGCGCCGGACAGGTTCGCATCGCGCAGGTCGGCACCGATCAGGTCGGTCATCCGCAGGCGCGCCCCGGCAAGGTCCGCGGCGATCAGGTAGGCGCCGCGCAGACTCCGTCCGGACAGGTCGACCCCGGCCAGCTTCGCGCCGAGCAGGTCGCCGCCTGGCGCGACGCGTTTCGGCACCCGGCCGATCGGTCGGATTCCGGCGCGTGCGCGGTCACTCGCCCGGCCGAGCAGGTCGGCAATGCCGGCACGATGGGCGGCGACATCCGTCTGCTGGATCTCCTCGGCACCGAGCAGGGTGATCCGTTCGGTGCGTTCGAACGCATCGGTGAGCTCACCGTGCAGCAACCGGGTGGAGGGCAGTTCCAGCGCCTCACGCAGGTACCAGAGCAGCTCATGCAACTGCCGCACGATCGGGAACACCGCGAACATCACCGGCCGGGAGGCCGGGTCATCCCGCCAGCTCACGCCGCCGAAGGTGACCTGGGTGACCCGCTGTCCGGCGCCGAAACAGTCGAACACGGTGCAGCCCTTGTAGCCGCGATCACGCAGTTCAGGGTGCATCTGGCAGCGGAAGTCGTCGGCCAGGTTCCCGCACGGATCACCCGCTGGCTTGTCGTGGCCGAAGTCCGCCGAGCGGGCGAACGCCAGTGCGACGCAGCACAGCGCAGCGCAATTGGCGCAGTCGGCCGCGAGACTGCTGCCGGGGAGCAGCTGGCTAGTCATCCGAACGCGCCATCAGTCGAGCAGCAGCGCGGGCTCTTCCATCACCGAGGCGACATCGGCGATGAACCGGCTGACGACGTCACCGTCGACCACGCGGTGGTCGAACGACCCGCCGATCGTGGTGACGTAGCGCGGGCGCACCTCACCGTCGACCACCCAGGGCTTCTGCTTGATCGTGCCCATCGCGACGATGGCGACCTCGCCCGGGTTCAGGATCGGGGTGCCGGTGTCCATGCCGAAGACGCCGATGTTGGTCACCGTGATGGTGCCGTTCTGCATGTCCGAGGGCTGCAGCTTGCCGTCGCGGGCGACGAGCGTCATCTGCTCGATCGCCTGCGCCAGTTCACGCAGTGACAGGTTCTGGGCGTCCTTGATGTTCGGCACGACCAGTCCACGCGGGGTGGCGGCGGCGAATCCGAAGTTCACGTAGTGGTGCACGATGATCGCCTCATCGGTCCACGTCGAGTTCACGGTCGGGTTGCGGCGCACCGCCCAGATCATCGCCTTGGCCATGATCAGCAGCGGCGACACCTTGATGCCGGCGAAGTCGGGGGAGTTCTTCAGCCTCTTGACGAACTCCATGGTGCGGGTGGCATCAACGTCGACGAACACGCCGACATGCGGCGCCGTGAACGCGCTTTTCACCATGCCGGTGGCGATGGCCTTGCGCACACCCTTCACCGGGATCCGCTCCTCGCGGTCCTCCGGCCACTCCGGAGTCTGAATATTCCGGAACACACTGGCCTGCTGCGCCTGGCGGATCACATCGTCGCGGGTGATCTCGCCGACCAGACCGGTCGCCGTGACCGTCGCCAGGTCGACGTCGAGGTCCTTGGCGAGCTTGCGGATCGGCGGCTTCGCGATGATGGCCGAGGCGGATGCCGCGGGCACCGACGATGGTCGGACCGGCTGGGCGGCAGCCCGACGCCTGCGGGAGGTGGCGTGTCCACCGCTGGCGCCGTAGCCGACGAGGTTTGCCGGAGCCGGAGCCGCCGACGGTTCCGCGGGCGTGACCGTGGCGGCGGTGTCGATGACATCCGGCTCGACGGACTCCACGGCGGGAGACTGCGCGGCGGCAGGCTGCGCGGCGGACGCGGCCGGCGCGGCCGGAACAGGAGCGGCGGCGGTCGCGTCAGCCGAAGCGGCGGGAGCGGCCGGCGCTGCGGCTGCGGCATCCCCCGAGCTGACGGTGATGATCGGCGTGCCCACCTCGACCGTGTCGCCCTCGGCGACGAGCAGTTCGCTGACGGTGCCGGCGAATGGTGACGGCAGCTCGACCAGTGACTTGGCGGTTTCGATCTCAACCAAGACCTGGTTGATCGTCACGGTGTCGCCCGGGGCGACTTTCCAGGCGACGATCTCGGCTTCGGTGAGGCCTTCGCCGACGTCGGGCAGCGGGAAATTCGACGTTGTCATGTAGATCTCTTCCCTAGTAGGCGAGCGCGCGGTCGACGGCTTCGAGAATGCGGTCGGCGTCGGGCAGGTAGAGCGACTCGAGTTTCGCGGGCGGGAACGGCACGTCGAATCCCGACACGCGCAACACCGGCGCTTCAAGTGAGTAGAACGCCTTCTCGGCGACGGTCGCGGCGATCTCGGAGCCGACGCTGACGTTGCCCGGCGCCTCCTGGGCGACCACGAGTCGACCGGTCTTGCGCACCGACTCGAGGATCGGCTCGTAGTCGATCGGCGAGAGCGAGCGCAGGTCGACGACCTCGAGGCTGATGCCCTCGTCCGCGGCGATGTCGGCCGCGCTGAGCAGCATCGACACCATGGCACCGTGGCCGATAACAGTCACGTCAGTGCCCTCGCGCACAACCTGGCTGGCGTGCAGTGGAGCCTGGCGAGCATCCGTGTCGACGTCGCCCTTCTGCCAGTACCGGCTCTTCGGCTCGAAGAACAGGATCGGATCGTTCGACGCGGCGGCGTCCTGGATCATCCAGTACGCCTCGTTCGGGGTGGCCGGGCTCACCACGCGCAGGCCGGGAGTGTGCGCGAAGTACGCCTCCGGGCTCTCCTGGTGGTGCTCGACCGCGCCGACGTGGCCGCCGTAGGGCACCCTGATGACGATCGGGAAGGCCTGCGTGCCACCGTGCCGCGCGGTCAGCTTGGCCAGCTGCGAGGTGATCTGGTCAAACCCCGGGAAGATGAACCCGTCGAACTGGATCTCACAGATCGGGCGGTAGCCACGCATCGCCAGTCCGATCGCCGTGCCGACGATGCCGGACTCTGCGAGCGGGGTGTCGATCACGCGCTTCGCACCGAACTCGGCCTTCAGTCCCTCGGTCACCCGGAACACGCCGCCGAGGGTGGCGATGTCCTCGCCCATCAGCAGCACCTTCTCGTCGGCGGCGAGTGCCTCGCGCAGGCCCAGGTTGATCGCCTTGGACATGGTCAGCTTCGTAATGCTCACGCGGCACCGCCTTCGAACTGGCCCTCATAGGCGTCGAGCCAGTCGCGCTGCGCGTCGATGCCCGCATGGGGCTCGCTGTAGACGTTCGCGAACATCGTTTCCTTGTCCGGGACGCCGAGTTCGAGGGTGCGACGGCGGGCGTCGGCAGCGAAGTCCTCCGCTTCCTCACGCAGCTCGGTGAAGAATGCGTCAGACTCCCCGCGGCCGCGAAGGTAGGTCTCGAAGCGGTCGATCGGGTCGCGCTCGATCCAGCGCTGCAGTTCCTCGGCGGTGCGGTACTTGGTCGGATCATCCGATGTCGTGTGGGCGCCGATCCGGTACGTGAGCGCCTCGATGAAGCGGGGTCCGTGCCCGGCGCGCGCCTCGTCGAGCATCTTCGCCGAGACCGCGTAGCTGGCGAGCACGTCGTTGCCGTCGATCTGCACGCTCGGGATGCCGAAACCGGCCGGTCGCAGGTAGAGCGGGGTTCGCGACTGCACGGTCACCGGCACCGAGATGGCCCAATGGTTGTTCTGCATGAAGAACACCTGCGGGGTCTGGTAACTGGCAGCGAAAACGAACGCCTCACTGACGTCGCCCTGCGAGGTGGCGCCGTCACCGAAGTAGACGAGCACCGCGGCATCCTGCTCCGGGTTCCCTGTCCCGGCGGCGCCGTCGAGGCCGATCCCCATCGCGTAGCCGGTGGCATGCAATGCCTGCGAGCCGATGACGAGCGTGTAGAGGTGGAAGTTGCCGTGCTCGGCCGGGTCCCAGCCGCCGTGGCTGAGTCCGCGCAGCATCTCGATGATCCGCATCGGGTCGACGCCGCGGATCTTGCCGACCACGTGCTCGCGGTAGGAGGGGAACAGGTGGTCCTGCGGCTTGGCCGCGAAAGCCGACCCGACCTGGGCGGCCTCCTGGCCGTGGCTCGGGACCCACAGGGCCAGCTGACCCTGCCGCTGCAGGTTCGCCGCCTCCTGGTCGAAGCGTCGAATGACAACCATTTCCCGGTGGAAGTCACGCAATTGTGCGTCGTCCAGTCGCTGCAGATAAGGCAGATACTCGGCGGTCGCATCGCTTTCGACGAGGGCGCCCTCCGGGGAGAGCAGCTGGACCGTCGCTGCGGTGTAGGACATGGCATCCAATCTAAACCGGCCGGTTTGGCCGGAAGCTCAGCGGGCTTCGGAGGTGGCGGTCAGAAGATGGTCGATCGAGGCGGGCTCCCCGACGGTGATCCGGATGCCGTCGGGCGCGAAGGCGCGGGCGATGATGCCGTGCCGCAGCAGCACCTCGGCAACCGACGCGGTTCGCTCACCGGTCGGCAGCCAGACGAAGTTGGCGTGTGAAACCGGCACGTCCCAGCCCTGGTCGACGAGGGCCTGGCGCACGCTGTCGCGCAGCCGGCCGATGCGGCCGACACGCTCCAGCAGCTCGGGCTCGTGGTCGAGCGAGACCAGCGCGGCATCCTCGGCCGGGCCGATCACCGACAGCGGGATCGCGGTCGACCGGGCGGCGTCCATCACGTACTCGGGCCCCACCGCGTAGCCGACCCGCAGGCCGGCCAGACCGTAGGCCTTGGAGAAGGTGCGCAGCACGACCAGGTTGGAGTAGTCGGCGAGCAGCGGGATGCCGCTTCGCACACTCTCGTCTGCGGCGAACTCGATGTACGCCTCGTCGAGGAGCACCAGCACGGATGCCGGCACCTTCGCCATGAAGGCACGGAAATCTGCCTCGCTCACGGCCGTGCCGGTGGGGTTGTTCGGGTTGCAGACGATGACCACCCGGGTGCGGTCGGTGACCGCGGCCGCCATGGCATCAAGATCGTGGCCGTGCTCGGCGGTGTTCGGCACCTGGACACTGGTGGCGCCCGCGACCGTGACAAGCAGCGGGTACGCCTCGAAGCTGCGCCAGGAGTAGACGACCTCGTCACCGGCGGTGGCAGCGGCGGTGATCAGCTGGGCCAGGATCGACACCGACCCGGCCCCGATGTGCACCTGGTCCACCGTGAGGCCATGCCGTTCGGCCAGCCGTGCCCGCAGCCGGGACGCGAGCGCGTCGGGATAACGGTTGATGTGCGCGGTGTTGATGGCATCGAGGACCGCTGGCAGCGGATCGAACGGATTCTCGTTCGAGGACAGCTTGAAGCTGTCGGCGTCGGCCGGCTTGCCTTGCCGGTAAGGCGGCAAGGTCTCAATCTCCGGGCGCAGGCGAACTCTAGTCACTCGTCAACCCTAATTGCGGATACATTCCCCGGGCGGCATAGTTGAGAACATGAGGTTCGTTTTCAGTGTGCTCGTGAACGCCGTGGCCCTTTGGCTGACCACGCTCATCGTCGCCGGCGTGCACGTGGTGCCCTACGCGCCAGGCGGACAGATGGAGACGGTATTCACCTACCTCCTCGTCGCGCTGGTGTTCGGCATCGTGAACGGCATCATCGGCACCGCGATCCGCGTCGTCGCCTTCCCGCTGTACATCCTCACTCTGGGGCTGATCGCATTGGTCGTCAACGCGCTGCTGCTGCTGCTCGTGGGGTGGCTCTCCAGCCTCGTCGGCTTCGGGCTCGTCGTCGACAGCTTCTGGTGGGGGGTGCTCGGCGCCTTGGTCCTCGGCCTGATCAGCTGGGTGATCAACCTGGTCCTGCGTCCGCTGACGAAGCGGCGCTGACCACGGTCAGTGACGAACAACCTGATCCTCTAAGCAATCCTCAGATCAGGGTGGGATCAGGGTAGACCCCGATATCGGCGCGTCACCGTTCTCTGAAACGGTGGATCCGGCGGCCTGAGGCCGCCGGCATCCGACCAATCAGAGAGGGCACCATGACCGCCGGAGATCCCAGGCGTACGAGCACGACCACTGAGCCGAGGACCGGCGGAATGACCTCCCGGTCGCTGATCACCTTCTTCATCTTGACCTTCGTGGTCTCCTGGGGCGCGGGCGGCCTCTACGTCGCGTTCCGGGAGCAGGTGGATTCCATCTTCGGACCGATGGGTTACACCAACCCGGTCTTCATCTTCATGGTCTACGCGCCCGGAATCGTCGGCGTGGTGATGGTGCTGCGCCATTACGGGCTGAAGGGCCTGGGTCGGTTCTTCGCTCGAATCGCCCTGTGGCGGATGTCGCTGCTCTGGTGGCTGGTTCTGGTGCTCGGTATCCCGGCGGTGTTCTATGCCGGCGCTGCGATCACCGGAACCATCACCGACCCGTTCTCCTTTGAATCGTTCAGCGCCTTGGTGCCCGCCCTGCTGGCGATGTTCCTGATCGGCCCCATCGAGGAACTCGGCTGGCGCGGCGTTGCGCTTCCGCTGCTGCAGCGGCGCCTCACCCCGCTCGGGTCGAGCGTGGTGCTCGGCGTGATCATCGCGTTCTGGCACGCCCCGTCTTTCCTGCTCAGCGGAACGAAGCAGGCTGCGTGGGACTTCTGGCCGTTCTTCTTCGGAATCGTGGCGATCAGCGTCATCCTGACCGCGATGTTCAACGCCTCGCGCGGCAGCCTGCTCGTGGCATTCCTCTTCCACGCGCAGTTGAACCACCCGATCTGGCCGGATGCGCAGCCGTGGGACATGTGGCTGTTCGTTGCCGCCGCTGTGGTCGTCGCGGTGCTGAACCGCAAGGCCATGCTCGACCGCGGCCGGGCAGCAACCGGGATCGTCGTCGGCGAGAAGTTCGGTTCGTCCTTGCCGATCACGAAGCGGCGCTGATTCGCGTCGCCCGCCAGCTGGTCGCGGTCCCATTCGCGGCTGCGGCCAGCCGGCCATCGGCGGCGGCGAGGGCGGCGACGAGACGAGGCTCGACCGAAGCGTCGGCCAGCGCGGCCGTCTCCCGGTAAAAGGCGAGGTCATGTGCCGGCAGCAGTTCGTCGGAGGTCTCCGGCAGGCCGTCGCGACGCACCTGCACGGTGTGCTCTCCGCGCACGTCGCCGCCGAGGGCGGTGACCAGGTCGGCGGTGTGGTCGAGCCGGACGTGGGTGACGTCATCCGGAATCGGCACCTGACCAGTCGGACCGCCGGCCTCCAGCAGGAAGTCGACGCGGTATTCCCCGGAGGACGCGAGCAGCCCGCCGATCAGCGCACCTTGCGAATATCCGGTGACGCCGATCGAATCGCCTGGCTGCACACCGGCCTCGGCCATCGCCAGCTCCACCGCGCGCAAGGATGCCGGATCGAGCGAGGCTGCGGCGTGCAGGCTGCTGGTCATGTCCCACGGCTCGTCGCCGGTGAACGCGGGGGTGACCATGCCACCGATGTACACCTCGGCGCGGGCGCCGCCGCCGGGAAGTGGGTAGCGCTCCACCCGAACCTGGCTTCCGCCGCCGTGCGGAATGCGACTCAATCGCTCCCGGGCGCCCTGGGGCGGGGAGACCGCGGTGCGCGCGGTGCGCTCGACGGTGACCGGGGTCTCCCTGGCCAGCCTGAGGAATCCGGCCGACCCGGCGATCAGCGCGGCGATCGTGTGCGGACCAGTGAGCCCAAGCCGCTGATCCCCAAGCGTCGTGACGACCGACGGAGGCACCTTGAGCAGACCGCCGACGAGGTCGTCGGAGCCCATCACCACTGCCCGGACCAGTTCAACCGTCATTGGGTGGCTGAGCAGTGCGGCGAGGAGCTGTTCCCGTGCCGCGCCTGATTCCGGGTCCAGGCGTCGCTCGGGCACGAGGAGAGGCCGGATGACCGGGCCGAACGCCGCGAGCAGCGGTCCGATGAGCAACAGCGCAGCCGGGCCGACAAACCCGGCTGCGTAGCCCACGGCAGCGGTCGCCTTACTGAGCAGCGCGCCGAGGATCGCCTCGGTCGCCGCGTAGCTCGCGGCCGAGGAGGCCAAGGCCGCCTGGGCCAGGCGGGTCCCCGCCAGCGCCGCGAGCAGTGCGGAACGCGCCTGGTCGACATGACAGTCGCTGCCGAGCCCTTCGATCAGTCGCATCCGCCGCAACGCGGATTGAAGTTCGAGCTGCAAGCCGACCATCGCTGCTTCATGCCGCGACTGCTCCTCGGTGGATACCCGGTAACCGACCTGAACGGTTAGCTCGTCACTCATACGGTCGGCTCGTCGCTCATGCCGAGCGTTCCAGCGCATCCCGAGCCTCGAAGAGGCGTGACCGGACCTCGGTGAGCAGCAGCACGTAGGCATCCTTTGCAGGTCCGCGCCAGTCATCGCCGGGCGGCGGGGGGAGGCTGGCCGCGGCGGACTCCAGGTCACGCGCAAGCCGCCGGAGCAACATCCGTCGATCGTCAAGCCGCGCATCCACCTCGCGATTCTGCGCCGCCTGTGGCAGGCGACGCCCGCCCCGCGAGAACCGGTTAGGAAATCCCCCGTGTGGAGGACCCGCTTGGTAGGCGAGAATGATTCCATGAGCTTCGGACGCGCCTTCGACGAGTCTGCGCTGTTCCGGATTTGTTTCGTGTGCACCGGAAACATTTGCCGCTCCCCGATGGCAGAGACGGTGTTCCGTGACCTCATGCGCAAGCGCGGCTACGAAGGCGCCGTCTCGGTGATGTCAGCGGGCACCGGTGACTGGCATGTCGGCGAGCAGTCTGACGCGCGCACGCTGACCGCGCTGAGCGCACGTGGCTATGACGGTTCACTGCACCGGGCGAAGCAGTTCGATCCGGACTGGTTCAATAGTCTCGACCTTGTCGTCGCATTCGACCGCAGCCAGGAGCGCATCCTGCGCGCCTGGGCCCGCACCGAGGCCGACCGTTCGAAGGTGCACCTGCTGCTCAGCTTCGACAAAGACCAGGCCGGCACGATGGACGTGCCGGATCCGTATTATTCCGACGCCGCCCTCTTCGACTCCGTCCTCGGCGTGATCGAGAAGGCCAGCGCGGCACTGTTCCGCCAGATCGAACCAGGAATCCGACAGGGAGCACCATGAGCCCAATGCCCGCACAGCCCATCAGTCCACTCGACGGGCGGTACCGCCAGGCGGTCACAGAGCTCGGTGAGCACTTGTCGGAGGCGGGCCTGAACCGCGCGCGCGTGCACGTCGAGGTGGAGTGGTTGCTGTTCCTGACGGATCGCGAGCTGTTCGGCTCCAGCAAGCTCGACTCGGAGCAGGCGGCCGCGCTACGGGCCGTTGTCACTGACTTCGGTCAGCCCGAGATCGACCGGCTTGCCGAACTCGAAGCCACCACCCGGCACGACGTCAAAGCGGTCGAGTACCTGGTGCGCAGCAAGCTGACTGAGCTCGGCCTGGATCAGGTCTCAGAGCTCACCCACTTCGCCTGCACCAGCGAGGACGTGAACAACCTCTCCTATGCGCTCACCATTGGCGCAGCCGTCCGCGACGTGTGGCTTCCGAAGTTCCGCGCCGTCATCGCGGCGCTGCGGGAGCGCGCGCTTGCCCACCGCGACGAGCCCATGCTCGCTCACACCCATGGCCAGCCGGCGACCCCGACCACGGTCGGCAAGGAGTTCGCCGTCGTCGTCTACCGATTGGAGCGGATCCTCGCCCAGATCGAGGCCACCGAGTACCTGGGCAAGTTCAGCGGCGCCACCGGAACCTTCTCGGCTCACGTTGCGGCAGACGCCACGCAGGACTGGCCGGCGCTGTCGCGGGAATTCGTCACCGGGCTCGGGCTCACCTGGAACCCGCTGACCACCCAGA
Source organism: Diaminobutyricimonas sp. LJ205 (assembly GCF_009755725.1). Lineage (NCBI taxonomy): Bacteria > Bacillati > Actinomycetota > Actinomycetes > Micrococcales > Microbacteriaceae > Ruicaihuangia > Ruicaihuangia ninglii. The sequence goes on from NZ_CP046619.1 coordinate 3,199,696, forward strand.
TCGAGTCGCACGACTGGCAGGCGGAGCTGTACCAGCGGGTCAGCCACGCCAACCGGGTGCTGCACAACCTGGCGACGGATGTCTGGACCTACATCTCGATGGGCTACTTCACCCAGATCCCGCAGGCCGGCGCCACCGGTTCGTCGACCATGCCGCACAAGATCAATCCGATCCGGTTCGAGAACGCCGAAGCCAACCTCGAGCTGTCGAGCGCGCTGCTGGACTCGCTGGCCGCGACCCTGGTGACCAGCCGGTTGCAGCGCGACCTGACCGACTCCACGACGCAGCGCAACATCGGCGTGGCCCTCGGCCACTCGCTGCTCGCGCTCGACAACATCCAGCGTGGCCTGGGCGAGATCGCGGTCGACTCGGCGAGGCTCCACGCCGACCTCAACAGCAACTGGGAGATCCTCGGCGAGGCCATCCAGACCGTCATCCGTGCCGAAGTCACCGCCGGGCGCTCCACGATCGAGGACCCGTACGCACTGCTGAAGGAATTGACGCGCGGCAAGCGGGTCGGCCAGGACGACCTGGTCGAATTCATCGACCGGCTCGACATCGGCGACGACGCGAAGGCCCGGCTACGGGAGCTGACCCCGGCTACCTATGTGGGCCTGGCGTCGAAGCTCGTCGACCACCTCGGTGAGTAACTCGGCTGTACCCCGCGCCACTGCGAGGAACGGGTACCGCGGCGGCGGAGTTTACCCGAGCGGGTGGCTGAGCAGCCAGAACGGATCCGGGCCGTGCAGGGCGCGGGACAGCACCAACCGCACTGAACGCTCACCGGATGGCAGGTCGAACACGACCTCACCGACCCTGACGCCGGCGGGGGTCGGTCCGATCGGGTGCGTGGTGACCTCGCGGGGCATGGCGGCCCCGCGCCAGCCCACGATGGTGACCGTTTCGGCCGCGACGGCGTGCGACCGCTGACCCCAGGCCGTCTCGTAGGTGGCGAGCACGTCGCCCTGCTCGACCACCGGCACCTCGGTGACGTTCTCCGCAGCGGCGGCGGCCAGGGCGGTCATGTCGCGCTCCAACGTCGGGTAGCTCGGCGACCCGAGCACCGCGCCGTAGACGGTCACGGTCTCCGCGCCGAGATCGACATCGATGGCGAACAGCAGGCAGATTCCGCTTGGGTCGGTGTAACTGCGCGACAGCGCCCGCACGCCAAGCTCGGGCAGGTAGGACGCCTCATTCTGGATGCGCTCGCCGGTGCGGCTGCGCACTGAAGAATCCGCCATGATGTCGGCGATCAGTGGGGTGCCGAGCGCCAGTTCGGTGAGCGCGGCCATGTCGTCGGCGACGCCCACGTTGTCGGGTCTCAAGCCCGAGGCATCCATCACCCGGATGCCGTTCAGGTCGCGGGCGGCGAGCCAGGTCGTCGCCGCGGTGATGTACGCGTCGGTGGACCCGAACGCCCATTCCGCGAGCAACTCGGCATGGTTGTTGCTGGAGCCCAGCAGCATCGCTTGCAGCGCATCGCGCTCATGCCAGATCTCGCCCGCGGCAACGCGGACGGTGCGCGCCCCGCTCTCCCGCAGCTCGCGATAACGGAGGGCATGGGCCGGAGTGATCGGGATGGACGGACCGGCTCCGACGCCTTCAAGTGGAAACGCGTCGAGCACGACGAGGGCCGTGACGATCTTGGCGGCACCGGCGATCGGCCTTGATTCTTCACCGGAACCGGCGAGTCGAACACCGCCTAGCCGTAGTGCACTGCTGCCGGCTTCAGGGAGGGCAATCTCGGTGGTCGAGGACTCCGGGATGCCGCTCGTGACGCCGACCGCGAGCGGAACGTCACGGCTGAGGGCCAGCGGAACGTAGATGCCGCCGGCCACGATGACAAGGGCGCCGAGGATCCCGGCGATGGTGCGCATGACCTTGCGCTCTGCGGGCGAGCCTGCCATGGCTCAGGCTAACCCGCTGATGGGGTTACCGGTCGGAGGTGTCCTCGTCCGGCGTTTCCTTCTTGGGCTTGCCGGTCAGCAGCAGCATGGCGACGACCATGACGGCGACGATGAAGGTGATGCCGAGGCCAATCGCGGCGAGGGCGATGTCGCGGGTGGACAGCAGCACCACCACGCCGGTGAAGACCGCGAGCACGCCACAGAAGCCGAGCAGCTCGGCGGGGCGCAGGCGGTCCTTGCGGGATGGTTCGGTCATGCTGTGTGTCCTTTGTGCTCGGTGACGGCGGCCGGTTCGGGTCCAGCCCACTTCATCGACAGGGCGCCGATGGCGAGATAGACACCGGCGATGGCGGCATACGCACCGAGGGCACCGACCGCGATGACTGCGGCGGTAAGAACCCCGCTGACACCGTTGGATCCGGTGAACTCGTCATTGAGATCGGGCGGAAGGATGAGCACGACGACCGCGAACAGAACGGTGAGCGCGCCGACGAAAATCCAGTCCCGGCTGGGTGGCGTCCGGCGCGCACGCAGACCGAGGAAGAGCTCGAGGAACCCGGTGATCGCTGCCCACACGCTGACCAGGTACAGGAAGAACGGCAGCCCGCCACCGTTGATTGCGAGGGCAAGTCCGCCCGCAACGACGCTGACCAGCGCCTGCAGTAGCACGATCACCCGCTCGGCATTGCGGTGGATGAGGATGGCCGCGATCGCGAAGATCAGGGCGGTGACGATCGCGAAGCCACCGAACACGGTCAGACCGAGCGTTGGGGAGTGATCCTGCGAGAAGGTGATGACGAGCGCGGTGGCGATCAGCACGATGGCCCGGGCGAGTGGGATCGGCCAGTACGCTGCGCGGCGGACACCGCTCTGCTGCTGTACTGACACCGACGTGACCTCTCTCATGGGCGTCCTGCCAGTTTAGCCGCGGCCGCTGGGCGCACGGCCCCGTGGACCGCGCCCACTGGTCGACCCTGGCGAAAGACTGGGCCGCCACGCTGCGCCGCTAGACGTTGGGCATGTCCGCGAAGCGCGAGAAGTGGCCCTGGAACGCCACGGTGATGGTGTCGGTCGGACCGTTACGGTGCTTGGCCACGATCAGGTCGGCCTCGCCGGCGCGCGGATTGTCCTTCTCGTAGGCACTCTCACGGTGCAGCAGGATCACCATGTCGGCATCCTGCTCGATCGAGCCGGATTCACGCAGGTCGGCGATCTGCGGCTTCTTGTCGGCACGCTGCTCGGGTCCACGGTTCAGCTGCGAGAGCGCGATCACCGGCACCTGCAGCTCTTTGGCCATCAGCTTGAGCGCCCGCGAGAACTCACTGACCTCTTGCTGGCGCGATTCGACGCGCTTTCCGGATGTCATCAGCTGCAGGTAGTCGATGACGACCATCTTCAGCCCGACTTTCTGCTTCAGGCGTCGAGCCTTCGCGCGAATCTCGACCAGGGTCATGTTCGGGCTGTCGTCGATGTAGAGCGGGGCGTCGTTGATGCGCCCGCGGGTCGAGGCGATGGTGGTCCAGTCGCGGGCCTCGACGGTTCCCTTACGCATGGCCTGCAGCGGCACCGCGGCCTCGGCCGACAGCAGGCGCATCGCGATCTCGCTGCGGCCCATCTCGAGCGAGAAGAAGATGGCTGGCATGTCGTGCTTGATCGCCGCGGAACGGGCGAAGTCGAGCGCGAGGGTCGACTTTCCGAGCGCGGGCCTGGCGGCGACGATGATCATCTGCCCCGGGTGGAACCCGTTGGTCAGGTTGTCGAGGCCGGAGAACCCTGTCGGCACGCCGGTCAGCGAGCCGTCGCGACCCTGCGCCGCCTCGATCTCGTCGATGGCCACGGTGACGGCCTCGGTCAGCGGAACGTAGTCCTCGGTCTCGACCCCGCCCGCGACGTTGTAGATCTCGGCCTGCGCGTTGTTGACCAGGTCGGTGACCTCGCCCTCGCTGGCGTAGCCCATCTGCACGATGCGGGTGCCCGCCTCGACCAGGCGGCGCAGCACGGCCTTCTCGGCGACGATCGAGGCGTAGAAGCCGGCGTTCGCGGCCGTCGGCACGAGGCTGGTGAGCGTGTGCAGGTACTCGGCACCCCCGGCTCGGCTGAGCAGACCGGACTTGGTGAGTTCGTCGGTGACCGCGATCACATCGGTGGGCTCGCCGTGCGAGTACAGCGTCATGATCGCGTCGAAGATCAACTCGTGCTTGGGCACGTAGAAGTCGACGGCGCGCACGGTTTCGATGACGTCGGCTACCGCGTCCTTGCTGAGCAGCATGCCGCCGATCGCGCTCTGCTCGGCGAGCAGGTCGTGCGGGGGAGTCCGATCGCCGCGGTATTGCTCACGCCCGTCAGTACCGCGCTGCTGATCACTAGCGAGACCCAGGTGGGCGATCGACATATGGCTGCTTCTTCCTCTGTTGCTGTAGCTACCCCGGGTCTACCGGACGCCACCGACACCGCCCGGCTAGACGCGCGGCCAACGGGAAGGCAGGCAGCGTCATCGGGTTGCGCATCACCCTAAGAACTCACAGACCAACCCTCCAAGCGTGCCTGTGGATAACTCTGTGGACAAACTGCGCGAAACGCCGGGAAGCGTGTGTAGTACTTGTGGATGGTTCTGTGGAAACCCTGACGACTTATCACTCGAAACACAGTCTGACCTGCATTTTTGTTATTCACATCATGTGTGTAGAAACATGTTTAGATTCCACGTTGAGGGTTGGGGATTTTTGAGAGGCCTGTGCACAAAACGCTTGACAGCGGGCCTTAAATAGCGATAGCGGCGAGCAAAGCTCGCCGCTATCGCCAGGGAATCGATCCCTACTTCTTGGCGGCAACCACCTGAAGGGTGATCGTGGCCACGAGGTCCTCGCGCAGGCGCACGGTTGCCTCGTGCTCGCCCACCGACTTGATCGGAGTCGAGATCTCGATCTTGCGCTTGTCGAGCGAACCGATGCCCGACTCCAGGACGGCGGCCGCGACATCCGCGGGCTTCACCGAACCGAACAGGCGACCTTCGGCGCCGGCCTTGACGGCCAGCTTGACCTTGTTCGCCTCGAGCTTGGCCTTGAGGTCCTTGGCCTCCTCGATCGTGGCGAGCTCGCGCGCAGCGCGGGCAGCCTTGATCGAGTCAACCTGCTTCTCGCCACCACGGGTCCACGCGACAGCGAAGCCCTGAGGGATGAGGTAGTTACGGGCGAACCCGTTCTTGACGTCTACGACGTCTCCCGCCGAACCGAGGCCGGAGACCTCGTGCGTGAGAATCAATTTCGACATGTCTCTCGTCCCTATCTGCCGGAGCCGGCGTAGGGCAGAAGCGCCATCTCGCGCGCGTTCTTAACGGCGCGGGCGATGAGGCGCTGCTCCTGCACGGAGACACCGGTGATACGACGAGCGCGGATCTTTCCCCGCTCGGAGATGAACTTGCGCAGAGTGGCGACATCCTTGTAATCGATGACGCCCACGCGGATCGACTTCGCGGGAGCGGCGTTCTTGCCGCCCTTGGCCCCGCGGAGTGGCTTGCGGCGGTCGCCGCTGCTCTTTCCAGCCATGGTTTCTTCTTTCCTGAAATTCTTTAGAACGGGGTTTCGTCGTTAAAGCTGCCGGGCGTGTTCCACACGTCCCCACCCGACGCGGCCGGAGCGGAAGGCGCCCACGGCTCGTCAGCGACCTGAGCCTGCGAACGGCCTCCGCCGCCACCCGACGTGCGAGTGACCTGAGCGGTGGCGTACCGCAGCGAGGGGCCGATCTCGTCGACCTCCAGCTCGATCGAGGTGCGCTTCTCGCCTTCCTTCGTCTCGTAGGAACGCTGCTTCAGGCGACCGGTCGCAATGACCCGGCTGCCCTTCGTCAGGCTCCCGGCGACGTGCTCGGCGAACTCGCGCCAGACACTGGCACGCAGGAAGAGGGCTTCGCCGTCCTTCCAGTCGTTTGCCTGGCGGTCGAAGGTGCGCGGCGTCGACGCAATCGTGAAGTTCGCGACTGCGAGCCCGCCCTGCGTGTACCGCAGTTCGGGGTCAGCGGTGAGGTTGCCCACGACCGTGATGACGGTTTCGCCGGCCATGGCCTACTCGGCAGCCTTGGTCGGCTCGGCGTCGGCAGCCTTCGCGGCAGAAGCCTCGGCGACCTTCGCAGGTGCAGCGGCAGCCTTAGCGGGAGCAGCCTCAGCGACCTTCGCGGGTGCGGCCTCGGTAGCCTTCGCGGGGGCAGCAGCCTTGCGGGCGGCCTTCTCGTCGGCGCGCTTCGTAGCGGCGGCGACCTGGGCGATAGCTTCTTCGGCCCGCAGCACCTTGGTGCGCATGACGGCTTCGGAGAGCTTGAGCTGGCGGTCCAGCTCGTTCACCGACGTGGGCTCGGCGGTCAACTGAACGACGGCGTAAATGCCTTCGCTCTTCTTGTTGATCTCGTACGCGAGCTTGCGGCGACCCCAGATGTCAACGTTGTCGATGGTTCCCCCATCGGCCCGGATGACACCAAGGAACTTGTCTAGGCTGGGAGCCACGGTGCGCTCATCGATTTCCGGATCGAGGATCACCATGAGTTCGTACTGATGCGTCACTAACCCACCTCCTTTGGACTTGAACGGCTGCAGACGGTCTGCAGCAGGAGGGTTGTGCATCGTTGTCGGGCGACAATTCGGCCGCAGACAACCTGCTTAGTGTAGTCAGACATCCCCCCTGTATCAAGGAGCACCTCGTTCATGACCCTTCGGGTTGCAATCGCCGGCGTCGGAAACTGCGCATCATCGCTCGTTCAGGGCATCACCTTCTATGCGGATGCCGCAGACGATGACGTCATCCCCGGCCTCATGCACACGCGCTTCGGCCCGTACAGCGTGCGGGATATCGAGTTCGTCGCCGCCTTCGACGTGGACGCCGCGAAAGTGGGCTCCGACCTGGCCGACGCGATCTGGGCCAGCCAGAACAACACCCTGAAGTTCGCCGACGTGCCCGCCACCGGCGTCACCGTGCAGCGCGGCCCCACCTTGGATGGCCTCGGCGAGTACTACCGGGCGGCGATCGAGGAGTCGGATGCCGCGACCGTCGACGTCGCCGCGGCGCTCCGCGCGTCCGGCGCCGATGTGCTGGTCTGCTACCTGCCGGTCGGCTCGGAGCAGGCCGCCAAGCACTACGCGCAGGCGGCGATCGACGCTGGCGTTGCCTTCGTAAACGCGCTGCCCGTGTTCATCGCGAGCGACCCGGTCTGGGCGCAGAAGTTCACCGACGCGGGTGTGCCGATCGTCGGCGACGACATCAAGAGCCAGTTCGGTGCCACCATCACCCACCGGGTGCTCGCGCGACTGTTCGAGCAGCGCGGACTGGTGCTCGATCGCACCTACCAGCTCAACGTGGGCGGCAACATGGACTTCCAGAACATGCTGGAACGTTCGCGACTGGAGTCGAAGAAGGTCTCGAAGACCCAGTCGGTGACCAGCAACATCGATGTCACACTGCCGGCCGGAGACATTCACATCGGGCCGAGCGATCACGTGCCGTGGCTCGAGGATCGCAAATTCGCCTACGTCCGGATCGAGGGCCACGGATTCGGCAACGCCCCGACCTCGCTGGAGTACAAGCTCGAGGTCTGGGACTCTCCCAACTCGGCCGGTGTCGTCATCGATGCCATCCGGGCGGCGAAACTCGCCCTGGATGCCGGCCTCGGCGGACCGGTGGAATCGGCATCCGCCTACTTCATGAAGTCGCCGCCGGTGCAGCACCCCGACCATGAGGCCCGCGCCCTGCTGGAGCGGTTCATCGTGGAGGCTTCGGCCACGCACTAGCCGAACCCACTCGGTGAGGTGCCCAAGAAACCTAGTGTGCGGGCCCGATCACTAGGACTTTTGGGCACCTCACGGCAGTTTCACGTGAAACGGACCCGGAACCGTAAACGGAATCGGCCAAGCGGGTTACTCAGTTCCGCGCACCGCCCACCAGGCCCGCAGGCGCTGCTCGGCCGCTTCGGCGCCGATGGAGCCCTCGTCCAGGCGCACCTCCATCAGGAACCGGTAGGCCTCACCGACCTCGCGCCCAGGCTTCAGCCCGAGGATCGCCATGATCTGCTCACCATCGAGGTCGGGGCGGATTGCCGCCATCTCCTCGGCTTTCGAGAGCTCGACGATCCGCTTCTCGAGATCCTCGTAAGCGAACGCCAGCCGATCGGCCCGGCGGCGGTTGCGGGTGGTCACATCCGCACGGGTGATGATGTGCAGGCGCTCCAGCTGGTCACCGGCGTCACGCACATACCGCCGTACCGCTGAGTCGGTCCACACACCGTCGGTGTACCCGAAGAACCGCAGATGCAGCTCGATCAGCCGCGCGACCGAGCTGATGGTGTCGTTATCGAAGCGGAGCGCCCGCAACCGCTTCGCCGCCAGCTTCGAGCCGACGACATCGTGGTGGTAGAAGCTGACTGCGCCGCCTGCCTCAATCTTCCGCGTCGCCGGCTTGCCGATATCGTGCAGCAGCGCCGCCAGGCGCAGCACCAGATCGGGGGAGTGGCCGCGGGACTTCTCCAGGTCGATCGCCTGGTCGAGCACGGTCAGGCTGTGCTCATAGACATCCTTGTGGTGCGCATGCTCGTCGATCTCGAGCTTCAGCGCCGGAATCTCAGGAAGCACGTAACCGGCCAAGCCGGTTTCGACGAGCAGGCGGATGCCTCGGCCCGGCGCATCCGTGAGCAGCAGCTTCGACAGCTCATCGCTAACCCGTTCGGCGCTGATCATCTCGATGCGCGGCGCCAATTCGGACATTGCCGCCAGCGTCGCCTCCTCGACGACGAAGCCGAGCTGTGAGCTGAACCGCGCGGCACGCATCATGCGTAGCGGGTCGTCGCCGAACGAGACCTCGGCGGCGGCAGGGGTACGCAATAACTGAGCCAGCAGGTCATCGATGCCACCGGAGGGATCCACCAGCACGCGCTCGGGCAGCCGCAGCGCCATCGAGTTCACGGTGAAGTCACGGCGGACCAGATCCTCCTCGAGGGATTGCCCGAACTCGACGACTGGCTTGCGGGTCTGCCCGTCGTAGGCATCCGTGCGGTACGTGGTGATCTCCACGGTCTGGCCGTTGATTCGTGCACCGATTGTGCCGAACGCTCGGCCGATGTCCCAGTGCGTGTCGGCGATGGGAGCGACGATCCGCACGATTTCGTCAGGTGTCGCGCTGGTGGCGAAGTCGAGGTCGTTCAGCGGGCGCTCAAGGAAGGCGTCCCGCACGGGTCCGCCGACGAGCGCGAGTTCGTGCCCCGCGGTCTCGAAACTGGAGGCGAGCCGAGCAATCGACGCCGTATCTGCTAGTTCGTGCAGTCGCTGGACCGCTGAAGCGACGCTCACCATATCCCTAGAGTCTAGACTCGGTGGCATGTTGGCCGAGCGGATTCACGGGGTCGGCCTGTGCCCATGAAGCCACTGCGCGCAGTATTGGCGCTGGTTCTCGGCCTGGCCGGGATCGGCGCCACCTCTTTTCCAGCGGCGTCAGCGCCACTGCCCGACGTCCCGATAGACCTCGCGGTCGCGGTTGAATCTCAAGGCATCCTGCGCCCGGCGACCGATCTGCGGGTGGTGGTCACCATCGGCAATGGCGGCTCCACCACCCTGAACGACGCGTCCGCCTCCGTGCACCTGGCGAACACGCCAGCCGACTCGCCCAACGAACTCGCCGAGTGGTTCCAGGCCGAGCCGGACAGTGACGAGGATGCCGGTCGGGAACTTGCGCGGGTGGACGCCAGCGGGCTGTCGCCTCGATCCAGCACGCAATTGGTAGTCACGGTGCCGGCCGCGTCGATTCCGATCACCGCGCCGACCACCGAGGCCTACGCGCTCGCGGTGCGCCTCAATGTCGCCGGCGAGACGGTGGCCGAGGAGCGCAATGCGATCGTCTGGCACCCCGAACCGGTCAGCCCCGCTGTGGGCGTCGGGATCATCGTTCCCTTGGTCATCCCCCAGCATCCAGACGCCATGATCGATGCTGCGACACTCGCAGCCGCAACCGGCCCAGTCGGTTTGCTGTCGCGGGAGCTGAATGCCGCGATCGGCAGTCCCGCCGCCCTAGCGGTGGATCCGATGATCCTTGCCTCGATTCGCGTGCTCGGGAGTGACGCCCCGCCGAGCGCGCTCGAGTGGCTGTCCCGGCTGGAGACCGCCCCCAATGACAAGTTCACCCTCGGTTACGCGGACTCCGACCTGACTCTGCCGCTGCAGGCAGGCGCCGGCGCGCCGGTCGGCGTGGAAAGCTTCGATTTCGCCCTCAATCCGTCGCGCTTCCAGACCCCGACCCCCGCGCCGACGACGCCGGGCACACCCGCCCCGGTTCCGGAGCAGACGCTGCCGACCACCGAACAGCTCATGGCGCTGCCCGGGTCGATCGGTGCGATCGCGTGGCCTGGCACCGACTCGGTGACCACTGCCGATCTCCCTCCTCTTGCGGCAGCGGGCTATCAGACGCTGCTGCTGTCCTCAGGCAACCTCGAGGGTGAAGACGGTCGCTCCCATGTGACTGCCGGTGGCGCCGACGTGCTGGTCGTGCAGCAGCGGATGTCCGCCATCCTCGACAATGCCGTGCAGGCGTCGTCGACCCTCGAGTGGCAACAAGAGATGAACCGGCTCTCGGCGGTGCTGGCGTCGGCCGCGACATCCGGTACCACCAGCGTCCTCGGGGCGCTCGACCGGGAGGTCGGCGGGGTCGCGCAGCGCCTCACCGAGACACTGGCGACCCTCGGCACTTTGCCGTGGGTGCAGGGCACCGCGCTGTCGACCATGCTGGCGACCGAGGCGACGGCAGCGACCCTGGTTGAGATGCCCCAGTCCGCCGAGCGGGTGATGATGGCCTCGTCGATGCTGCAGGCGGAGTCCGCCGACGCCGGGTTTGCGACCGCCGCCGCCGACCCTTCGTTGATCACCGCGGAACGTCGGCTGGACCTGCTCACCGCACTGTCGCTCTCCTGGGGGGCGACCGCGGATGACCTGAAGGCTCCCGCCGGGGTGTTCCTCGAGACCAGCGAGGACCTGCTCGGGTCGGTCGCGGTCGCCGAAGGCGGCCAGATCCTGTTGCTCGCGGACCGGTCCAATCTGCAGATCTCGGTGCGGAACGACCTGCCTCAGCCGGTCACCGTTCGCCTGACGACGCGCGCGATGACCGCTGGTCTCGCGATCGAAGACCCGGTGATCGACGTCACCCTTGAGCCCGAATCGCAACGTGACGTCGCTGTTCCGGTGCAGTCGGTGTCGAACGGCGACGTTCCGGTGCGGGTGTCGCTGACCAGCCCGACCGGGGTGACGATCGGCGATCCGCTGCTCGTGCCGGTCAACGTTCAGGCTGGCTGGGAAACCGCGGGCACGATCGCCGTGGCGGTGCTGCTGGTGCTGGTGTTCGGGATCGGCATCACGCGCAACATCCTCAAGCGCCGTAAGCAGCGCCAGGAAGCGGATGTCGCCGCCACCACGACCCCGGGGGTAGCCGATGTCTGACGTGGACGAGCCCTCCGGCGTCCGACGCGCGAGCGCGCTGCTGGCCTCCGGCTCGATGGTGTCGCGTGTGCTCGGCTTCGTCAGCGCCTTCCTGCTCGCGGCGACAATCGGCTCATTCGGTTCTGGCGCGAACATGTTCGCGATCGCGAACGGCTTACCGAACAGCATCTACGCCATCATCGCCGGAGGTGTGCTGAGCGCGGTGCTGGTGCCCCAAATCGTGCGCGCCGGGCTGAACGCTGACGGCGGCGAGGCCTACATCAACAAGCTGCTGACCCTCGGCATCGTGATCTTCGCGATCGCCGCGATCGTGGCAACGCTGTGCGCGCCACTGCTGGTGCAGCTCTACTCGCAGTCGGCCACCGGCGACACCGGCGGCATCAGCCAAGAGCAGTTCGCCCTGGCCACCGCGTTCGCCTATTGGTGCCTGCCGCAAGTCTTCTTCTATGCGCTGTACAGCCTGCTCGGCGAGGTGCTGAACGCTCGCAGCGTGTTCGGCCCGTTCACCTGGGCGCCCGCGCTGAACAATGTCGTCGCCATCGGCGGCATCGTCGCGTTCGCGCTGCTGTACGGCGCCGGCCAGCAGTTGCATGAGGACGCCGCAACCTGGACGCCTGACCGGATTGCCCTCCTCGCCGGCAGTGCAACCCTTGGCATCGCCGCGCAGGCCCTGATCCTGTTCGCCTTCTGGCGCCGGGCCGGCCTGCGCTTCCGGCCCGACTTTCACTGGCGGGGGGTGGGACTCCGCCGGACCGGCAAGTCGGCGGCCTGGATCTTCGGCATGATCGTGGCCACGCAGGTAGCCGGGATCGTGCAGACCAACGTCGCCTCGCTCGCCGCCGCGGATAATGACGCGGCATCCGTGGCGGTACTGCGCTACGCCTGGCTGATCTTCATGCTGCCGCACGGGATCATCACCGTCTCCATCGCCACCGCCTACTTCACCCGCATGAACAAGCACGCCCGGGACGCCGACCTCGGATCGTTGCGCACGGATGTCGCGGCAACACTGCGCACCACCGGGCTGCTGTTGGTGTTCTCCTCGATCGGCTTGATGGCGATCGCGGCCCCGTTCGGCCGGATCTTCGCGCACAACTTCGCGGAGGCACAGTCGATCGCGGGAGTGCTCACCGCCTACCTGGTCGGCCTGCTGCCATTCAGCATTCTGTTCGTGCTGCAACGTGTGTTCTACTCGCTCGAAGACACCCGCACGCCGTTCTGGTGCACGCTCGTCCAGTCCGTACTCAACGTGATCGGCTTCGTGCTGGTGCAGGAACTGCTGCCGCTCGATCAGCTCGCCATCGGCATTGCCGCGGTGGTGACCGTCTCCGGCACGGTGCAGGTAATCCTCATCGGGCTGCTGCTCGGCCGCCGCATCCCCGGCATGCCGGTCTGGCAGCTGCTGCGGGATCACCTGCTGTTCTTCGCCGCGATGATCCCGGCTGCCGCGGCCGGCGTCGGCGTGGTAACCCTGCTGGGAGGTTTCAGTCCGTCCGGCTTCGCGATGAGCGGTGTGCTGCCTGCCTTTGTCACCATCGCGGCCGCGGGCGCGGTTATGGCCGTCATCTACGGCGGCATCCTGCTGCTGTTCCGCAATCCTCACGCCAAGGACTTCCTGGCGCCGGTGCTCCGCCGCCTGCGCTGACTCATGGAATAGTCGCCGGTTAGCATGTGTTGTACCGGCAAGACCCACGAAAGGTGCTCTGTGCGCAACGTCATCATCATCGGATCCGGCCCAGCCGGTTACACCGCAGCAATCTATGCGGCCCGCGCGAACCTCGAACCCCTCGTCATCGCCAGTTCTGTTGAGCCTGGCGGCGAACTGATGAAGACAACGGATGTCGAGAACTACCCGGGATTCCCCGAGGGCATTCTCGGACCCGACTTGATGACCAAGTTCCAGGAGCAGGCGGAACGATTCGGCGCCGAGGTGCTGCTGGATGACGTCGTCGCCGTGGAACTGAGCGGCGACGTGAAGCGAGTCACCGTCGGCAGCGGGGAGACCTTCGAAGCGCACTCGGTGATCTATGCCACCGGATCCGCCTACCGCAAGCTCGGCCTGCCCGAAGAGGACCAGTTCAGCGGTATGGGCGTCTCGTGGTGCGCCACCTGCGACGGCTTCTTCTTCAAGCAGAAGACCATCGCGGTCGTGGGCGGCGGAGACTCGGCGATGGAGGAGGCAACCTTCCTTACCAAGTTCGCCGACAAGGTCTACGTGATCCACCGCAAGGACAGTCTTCGCGCGTCGAAGACCATGCAGGACCGCGCCTTCGCGAACCCCAAGATCGAGTTCCTCTGGAACAAAGAGGTCAAGCACATCTACGGCGACGGCCTGGTCAACGGCGTCGGCCTGATCGACACCATTGATGGCAGCGAGACCACGCTGAACCTGGCCGGCCTGTTCATCGCGATCGGCGCCGACCCGCGCACCCACTTGGTGCACGGCCAGCTCGACCTCACCGACGCCGGCACCATCGCTGTCGAGGGTCGCTCATCGCGCACCAATCTGCCCGGTGTCTTCGCGGCAGGGGACGTGGTCGACCCGACCTACCGGCAGGCAGTCACCGCCGCGGCATCAGGAACCGTCGCCGCACTCGATGCCGAGCACTACCTGGCCGCGCTTTCCGACGAAGTCGCTGCCGTCCACGCCTGAGCAGAGCACTACAGAAGGAGTTACATGTCCGCCGCAACCGCAGTCACCGACGCCACGTTCGAGGCCGAAGTCCTGAACTCTGAAACCCCGATCCTGGTTGACTTCTGGGCCGAGTGGTGTGGTCCGTGCCGCATGGTCTCGCCGATCCTCGACCAGATCGCCGCCGAGCACGCCGACAAGATCAAGATCGTCAAGCTCAACGTCGATGAGAACCCGGCGACCGCGATGAAGTACCAGATCACCTCGATCCCGGCGATGAAGGTCTACCGCGGGGGAGAGGTCGTCAAGACCGTCATCGGAGCGAAGCCGAAGCACGCTCTGGAGGCCGATTTGGCCGAGTTCATCGGCTGACCAGCTCTCCGCACACGAAGCCCGCCGACCCAGCGTCGGCGGGCTTCGTGATTCTCGGGGCGTATTGTGGAAGCCACCTTCAGCGAACTGGAATTGTGCATGACGACACCGGGTAGCCCTCAGGGCACCAATCTCGATCCGTGGTACGACAGCTATGCCGACCGCACCGCCGGACTCTCCGCCTCCGCCGTTCGAGCCCTGTTCGCCGTCGCCTCCCGGCCCGAGGTCGTCTCGCTCGCCGGTGGCATGCCGTTCGTGTCCGCTCTGCCGAAGGAGCTCGTCAATGGCGCCCTTGAGCGGGTGATGCGTGATCACGGCCCGGTCGCCCTGCAGTACGGCTCCGGCCAGGGCACACCCGAGCTGCGCGAGCACATTCTCAAGGTGATGGCGACCGAGGGCATCCGGGGCAGTGTGGACGACGTGGTCGTCACCACGGGCTCCCAGCAGGCGCTCGACCTGGTCAGCCGGCTGTTCCTGAACCCGGGCGATGTAGTGCTGGCCGAGGCGCCCAGCTACGTCGGCGCGATCGGTGTTTTCCGCTCCTACCAGGCTGAGATCAACCACGTCCCGATGGATGACGAGGGGATGATCCCCGCCGCGCTCAGTGAGGCGATCGTGCGCCTCCGCGCCGCTGGCAAGTCGATCAAGCTTCTGTACTTGATTCCCAACTTCCAGAACCCCACCGGCGTCACCCTGAGCTGGCAGCGCCGCCTCGAGATCATTGAGATCGCCAAGGCGAACAACGTGCTGATCATCGAGGACAACCCGTACGGCCTGCTCTACTTCGACCAGCCCGCGCCGCACGCGATGCGGTCGGTGGAAGAGGACGGCATTGTCTACCTGGGCTCGTTCTCCAAGACCTTCGCCCCGGGCTTCCGCGTCGGCTGGGCGCTCGCCCCGCACGGCATCCGCGAGAAGCTGATCCTCGCCAATGAGTCGGCGATCCTGTCCCCGAGTGCGTTCTCGCAGCTGGTGATCACCGAGTACCTGAACCAGGCGGACTGGAAGGGTCAGATCGACACTTTCCGCGGCTACTACCGGGAGCGTCGGGATGCCATGCTGCAGGCGCTCTCCGACTACCTGCCCGGCACCAGCTGGACCGTTCCGAACGGTGGCTTCTTCGTCTGGCTGACCATGGACGAGAAGCTCGATTCACAGGCGATGCTGCCCCGGGCGGTCAAGGAACTCGTGGCCTACACGCCCGGTACCGGCTTCTACGCGGACGGCAACGGCCGCAATCACATGCGCCTGTCGTTCTGCTACCCGACACCGGACTTCATCCGCGAGGGCGTTCGGAGGTTGTCCAACGTCATCGATGGCGAGCTCGAACTGCTCAACACCTTCTCGGCCGGGCCGCTGCCCGCGCAGGTCGACAGGGGCGTCATGAACCCGCCGGCGAACATCAGCTAGGAAACCATGAATCGCAACGTGAACCGCGTGCTCGTACTGGCCGGCGGCATCTCCCACGAGCGCGACGTATCGCTGCGCTCGGGACGTCGGGTGGCCGACTGCCTCTCGTCGCTGGGCTACGAAGTCGAGCTGCGTGATCCCGACGCATCCCTGCTGCCATATCTGGTCTCAAACCGTCCGGATGTCGTCTGGCCCGCCCTGCACGGTGCGAGCGGCGAGGATGGCGCACTGCGGGCGCTTCTCGACTTCGCCGGCATCCCGTATGTCGGATCGAATGCCGATTCGGCGCACCTGGCCTGGGATAAGCCCACCGGTAAGACCGTCGCCGGCCGTGCCGGAGTGACCACACCCGAGTCGATCACCCTGTCGCGCGACGCGTTCCGGGAGCTCGGTGCCGCCAGCGTGCTCGCCCTGGTCGGCGACCGGCTCGGCTTTCCGCTCGTCGTGAAGCCGGCCCGCGGCGGATCCGCGCAGGGCGTCACCATGGTCGACAACGAGATCGACCTGCCCCGCGCCATGGTTGATGCGTACACGTATGGCGACGTCGCACTCATTGAACAGCGGATCATCGGCACCGAGGTCGCGATCGGCGTCATCGACACCGGCGACGGTCCGGTGACCCTGCCAGCAGTCGAGATCGAGCCGCTCAGCGGCGTTTACAGCTTCGAAGCGCGTTATAACGCGGGGGAGACCCGGTTCTACACGCCCGCTCGCATCGCTGACGACGTCGCTGCCACCGCCGCGGACGCCGCCATCACCGCTCATGTCGCGCTCGGACTTCGGCATATCTCGCGGGTCGACCTGATCATCGATGCGGCCGGGACGCCCTGGTTCCTCGAGGCGAACGTGCTGCCGGGGCTGACCGAGACCTCGCTGCTTCCACAGGCCCTCGAGGCCGCCGGGCACGATCTCGGCTGGGTTTACGGTGCCCTCGCGGAGTCGGCGGTCACCGGAGTGCCCGCGAGCTGAGTTCGCTGGGCAGGGCCGCCCCGCGGGTCGAGTTCTTCGCTCGCGGTCGAGTTCTTGCTCGTGGCCGAGTTCTTTGCTCGTGGCCGAGTTCTTCGCTCGCGGGTTGAGTTCTTCGCGCGAGGCGAGCCCTCCCCGTGGGTCGAGCCTGTCGAGCCCGGTCTGAGCAACCTCTACTGGCGAATCCGGCCCCCGAACTTCCACATCTGGACACTTTGGGAACCCGAAAAGCAGGAAGTTCTGTCATTCGGGCGCCGAAACTCCTCCATTTCGCGTCGATTGGCCGATTCATCCGTCAATTCGGATGCCGCACCCGATCCCGTCCGCCCCAAGACCAGCCCGTTTGTCATCAACAACGCGGGGTTCGGTTGACCGCGCGCACGTTTGAACCTGCGCTCGGTTGCAGAACCGCCGCGCAGTCGATGTCGATGTCGACGTCGGAGCCGGAGCGTCTCAATCTCCGGGCGTTCACTCGTCTCCGCGCGCGCGGATGAAAGTCGCAGCTCCCGCAATGGGCTGGCCGACGCGCAGGTCAAAGTTGCGGGCGCGGATGAACATTCCGCGGCGCCAGCAACTTTCTGGCGCGGGGGACATCACCCTTTGGGGACGGATGTCTCGATCGGCAGCGCGCGCGGGCGAGAGTTGCACACCCCACCTCTCCGACACGGATACACCGAAGTGTGGGTACCTTCTTCTTGGACCTCGGTCGACGCATCGCTTGTCGTTTTGGGTGCTCGGAGGTCTCGGCAGGATCGACCCCCGGGGAAACTTCCAGCACAGTCGTCGAGGCTCGACCGGCGCCGGGTCAAATTTGCGGGGGAGGGTCCGGCGGGCTCCACCGGCAGGGCGGGTCACCTTTCCGCTGGGTTTCCAGCGGGCCGGATCAGCGGCTCATCGTTTCACGTGAAACCAAAAAGACAGTCGCACAAAACCCGCCTCTGATCTGCGTTTTTGCGCAAAGACCGATTTGTAGCCCGCAACGTCGATTCGCCAACACGGCCCGACGGGCTATCCGCGTCGAACCACTCCTGGCGAGTTACAACCCGTTAACTGAGCTGATTCAGTTGAACCCGGGCTCACCCAGTTCGCCGAGGATGCGATTCAGATCGCCGACCGATGCGAAATCAATGGTGATCGCGCCCTTTGTTGCTCCGAGGGTCACCTTCACGCGCGTGTTCAGTCGATCCCCAAGCCGGTCCGCGATCTCGTTCAGTTGACCCTGACGCGTACCGGCACTGGGTTTCGCCTTCTTCGGCTTGGGCGAGTTACGCGTCGCGGCGGCCTCGGCGGCGCGCACCGACAAGTCCTCGTTGACGATCTTGTCGGCCAGATGCTCCATGGCCTCGGGCTCTCCCACCGAGAGGATCGCCCTGGCGTGACCAGCACTGAGCACACCGGCGGCGACACGCTTCTGCACTCCGGCCGGCAGCCGCAACAGGCGCAGGGTGTTGGTGATCTGTGGGCGGGACCGGCCGATTCGCTGAGCGAGCTCGTCCTGGGTGATGCCGAAGTCGGCGAGCAGCTGCTGGTAGGCGGAAGCCTCTTCCAGCGGGTTGAGCTGGGCGCGGTGCAGGTTCTCGAGCAGCGCGTCCCGGAGCATGTCCTCGTCAGCGGTCTTCTTGATGACCGCGGGGATGCTGTCAAGGCCGAGAGCCTTGGTGGCCCGCAGCCGGCGCTCGCCCATGATCAGTTCATACTGGGGCGCTCCGTCCACGGCATCCGGAATCGGACGCACCACGATCGGCTGCAGGACGCCGATCTCGCGGATCGACACCATCAGCTCCTCGAGCTCCTCCTGGCGGAACTCGACGCGCGGCTGCTGCGCGTTCGGGACGATGTCGTTCGGGTTCAAGCTTGCGAGCTGAGCACCGGGAACGGCGAGCAGGTTGTTATTGTCCTCTTCGACGACCACCGTGGGGGAGTGAGGGAAGAAGACGTCCACCGGACGTCCGGCGGACTGGTCCCCGGTCGGAATCAGGGCGCCGATGCCTCGGCCAAGTCCCGTGCGCTTTGCTGCCATTACTGTGGTGCTCCCCGTCGTGCGATCTCCGCCGCTGCCTCGAGGTAAGACAGCGACCCTGCTGAGTTGGTGTCGTAGCTGATGACGCTCTGCCCGTAACTCGGGGCTTCAGAGATGCGCACCGACCGGGGGATGAGCGTATTGAGCACCTGGTCGGGGAAGTGGTCGCGCACATCCTGGGCAACCTGGTTTGCCAGGTTGGTGCGGCCGTCGTACATCGTGAGCAGGATCGTGGACACCGACAGTTGCGGGTTGAGGTGCCGTTCGATCAGTTCGATGTTCTTGAGCAGCTGGCTCAGGCCCTCCAGTGCGTAGTACTCGCACTGGATCGGGATGAGCACCTCATGCGCGGCCACGAACGCGTTGATCGTAAGCAGTCCGAGCGAAGGTGGGCAGTCGATGAATACATAGTGGAACGGCTCCTCTGCCTCGCTGAGGAACTTGTCCAGCGCGGTGCGAAGCCGCTGCTCGCGCGCCACCAGGGAGACCAGTTCGATCTCGGCGCCGGCGAGGTGGATGGTGGCCGGAACGCAGAAGAGGTTCTCTGATTCCGGGCTGGGCTTGATGACTTCAGCCATCTCGACATCGCCGACCAGCACGTCATAGACACTCACGACGTCGGAACGGTGGTCGACACCGAGCGCGGTGGAGGCGTTGCCCTGCGGATCCAGGTCGATCACGAGCACACGGGCGCCCGCACGGGCAAGCGCAGCGGCAAGGTTGACGGTGCTCGTCGTCTTACCGACGCCGCCCTTCTGGTTTGCCACGGTAAGGACGCGGGTAACGGCAGGGACCGGCAGGGGAGTGGAGGCGAGCTGGGTGCGACGACGGGTGATTTCGGCGATTTCCCGGGCGAGCGGGGTGGTTTCGTCGTACGCGCTGGTCACCAGGTGCTTCTCCGTTCGGAATGTTTCACGTGAAACCATCCCGGTCCCACGGTGCCGATGTTTCACGTGAAACATCGCGCCTGTTCACTTGTGGCCGACGTGACGGCGGCCTGGAAACGAGTCCCGGGCGGTCTAGTCCACTGTAGCCCGAAAGACTCGCGTGACCTCCGGGACAAGCCCTTCGCCCAACACAAGAACTTCCGAATCGCGCAGACGGGCCTTGCGCATCACCTTGGTAGCGGCCTCGACCTCTTCCGTGACCTTGGCGCCCTTCATGAAAACCATCTGCCCGCCGCGGCGCAGCAGCGGAGCGGTGATCGGGATCAACTTGGAGAGCGCACTCACGGCGCGGGCCGTCACCTGATCCAACGGCGTCTCTAGCTTCGCCTCCTCGGCGCGGGCCCGCAGGACGGTGACGTTAGTCAGGTTGAGGGCGGATGCCTCGGAGCGCAACCAGTCCACGCGGCGCTCCATCGGTTCAATGAGCACCATCGAGACATCCGGGCGGGCGATGGCGAGCACCAGCCCAGGCAATCCGGCGCCGCTACCGATATCTCCGACGACCGCGCCCTCCCAGAGCAGGGGAGCGACCAGTCCGGAGTTCAGGATGTGTCGGGTCCACAGCCGCGGCGGTTCCAGTGGCCCGATGAGACCGAGCTCCTCGCCACGGCGCGCGAGATCAGCAGTGAAGGCACGGGCCAGTTCAATGCGGTCACCAAAGATGGCCTGCGCCGACGCTGGCTCTGTTTCGAGTTCGGGGATCACATCAACCTCGTCAACTTTTCGATTTCACGGCCAGAGGGGGAGGGCCGTCACGCCTGGCGACTGACTGGCGCAAAAGCCGCGGCGATCACCAAATATCGAAGCCTGCCGCGCTGGCCGTGGTTTCCGCCGATGGCGGGGGTATCGGCATCCGCCGTCGACGCAAACTCCGGCCATGGGCCACTAGCCGGAACCGGCGAAACCGGCGGCCGCACCAGAACCGAATGTTTCACGTGAAACTATGCCCGGCGGATGACGTTGTGGCGGTCCCGCCCCTCGCCCTCCGACTCGGAGGAGAATCCGCGCTCGGCGGCCAGGTCGTGAATGAGCTTGCGCTCGTAGCTCGACATCGGCGGGAGCGACGCGGTCTCGGCGCCCTCTTCGATGCGCTCGATCGCACGGTCGACGAGCCGGCCCAGTTCGGCGGCGCGGGTCTCGCGCGAACCACCGATGTCAAGGATCAGCCGGGAGAACTCGCCGGTCTTCACCTGGACCGCAATCCGGGTCAGCTCCTGCAGGGCGTTCACAGTGTCGGGCTTCGAGAGCACACGCAGGCTGTCACCCGTCTCGGTCACAGATATATAGGTACGTCCGCCGCGGTTGTCGATCTCGATGTCACCATCGAGGTCGGCGATGTCCAGCAATTCTTCGATGTAGTCCGCTGCCACGTCGCCTTCATCGGCTGCGGGGGAGAGGGGCGCCTGGCCGTCGTCAATCACGTCGCTCATTTCTTCTTTCCACCCTTTTTGGCACGGTTCTTACTCACGGGCTGTGCGCGCTGAGCCTTCTTGGGTTCTTCGAGCACAATCGTGGCACTGTCGGGCTTGGGTTCTTCAACACCCTTGCGCTGACGCCTCTTGGCCATCCGGGCCTCGCGAGCCAGTGCAGCCTCACTGCCGGGCGTCGGCATATTGCGGATCACGATGAACTGCTGGCCCATGGTCCAGAAGTTCGAGGTCAGCCAGTAGAACATCACGCCGAGCGGGAAGGCGAAGCCGGAGAATGCGAACACCAGCGGCAGCACGTAAAGCAGGATGCGCTGCTGCTTGTACATCGGGCTGGCCTTCATCTCAGGCGACTGGTTCTTCGCCATGATCTGAAGCTGCGTGATGAACTGCGACGCGCTCATGAGGATGATCATGATGATCGCAATCACAATCACATTGCCGTTTGACGCGCTCGACATGCTCTCCCTGAGCGGAGCACCAAGGAACTCAGCATTGGCAAACTGCTCCGCGAGCGTTGCGTTCAGCAGACCAACGCCGGCACCGTTCTGATTGGACGCGTCGTTGAGCACGGAGAACAAACCGAAGAAGATCGGCATCTGCAGCAGCAGCGGCAGGCACGAGCTGAGCGGGTTGGTGCCCGTCTTCTTGTACAGGGCCATCGTCTCGCGCGACATCGCCTCGCGTGAGAACTGGTCGCGCTTGCCCTTGTACTTGTCCTGGATCTTCTTGATCTGCGGGGCAACCTCAAGCATGCGGCGCTGCGACTTGATCTGGCGCACGAAGATCGGAATCAGAGCGGCACGGATGACAAGCGTGAGCCCGACCACAGCAAGGACCCACGTGATACCGGCGGCAGCGGGCAGCCCGATCGACGTGAGCAGCGTGTGCCAGCCAACCAGGATCGCCTCGATGATCCATTTGATGGGCCAGAGAATCGTGCCAATAATGTCCATTGCTTTTCGGTCAGCCCTTTCCTTGGCTAATCGCGGTGACAAACCCGAGCCGGGTAGTAGTGAACCTGGAGCTGCGCTGCTCAGGAACGTCATCGACGCCGCCCTCAGCCCATGGATGGCAGCGGAGAATTCGGCGGCTACCCAGCCAGACACCCTTGACGATGCCGTGCGACTGGAATGCTTGCAGAGTGTAGGCGGAGCAACTGGGATAGTACCGACACACGTCGCCGTACAGCGGCGAGATCAGCAGGCGGTACAGCTTCAGGATGCCGATGCAGATGTTTCGGGGAATCAGGTAGACGAACCCTGCGGCTGCCTTCATCGGCGGGCCAATCGACTCGTCACCGAAGTGGATATTTCCTCATTCAACTCGGACCACGTCAGTGTGTCGAGCCCGGGAAGTGCGCGGATGACGACATCCGTTCCCGTGCCCACCGTCGGCAAGAGCTCATGGGCGATCGCTCGCAGCCGTCGACGAACCAGGTTGCGAGTCACGGCGTTGCCGACGGCCTTCGACACGATGAATCCGAATCGGGTGGGCGCGTCGAGCTCTCGCGGGTACAGGTAGAGCACGGCATGTGCCGTGCTCAGCCGTCGGCCGCGTCGAACCGCAGTGCGGAACTCGTCTGGCCGGATCACCCGGTTCGCTCGTGCGAGCACCGGAGTGGTTAAGCGGAAAGTTCGGTGCGACCCTTTGTGCGGCGGGCGGCGAGGATGGCGCGACCGGCGCGAGTACGCATGCGAGCGCGGAAGCCGTGCTTCTTGGCACGACGACGGTTGTTTGGCTGGAACGTTCTCTTGCTCATAGTTCTATCTCCG